>NZ_JAXUDQ010000014.1:0-154188 GCF_034555295.1 Pseudomonas sp. N-137 | reverse complement strand
CCGACCGAAGCGGCCATCGACGTCTCGGTCTGGCGTTGCTCGGCCAACGACGTGATCGTGCCGATCGGCAAGCCCATTGCCAACCTGCGTTTGTACATCCTCGACGAGGCCATGCAACCGTTGCCGATTGGCAGCATCGGCGAGCTGTACATCGGTGGCGTTGGCGTGGCCCGGGGTTATCTGAAACGCCCGGACCTGACCGAGGAACGCTTCCTCACCAGTCCATTCGTGGCCGGTGATCGCCTGTACCGCACCGGTGACCGTTGCCGCTTCCTGGCTGATGGCAACATCGAGTACCTGGGGCGTCTCGACCATCAGGTGAAATTGCGCGGCCAGCGCATCGAGCTGGGGGAAATCGACTCAGCGCTGCTTAACCTGCCGGCCATCACCGGCGCCTGCACCCTGGTCATCGACAACCGCCTGGTGGCGTTCTACAGCAGTAGCACCGCGCAGTCGGACCTCGACACCCAGCTTGCGGCCGAACTGCCGGCGTACATGGTGCCGGCGGTGTGGGTGCAAATCCCGGCCCTGCCCCTGAGCACCAACGGCAAGATCGACCGCAAGGCCCTGGCTGCCCTGCCCCTGCCAAGCACCCAGAAAGACTACGCGGCACCGCGCAACGAGCTGGAACGCCTGCTCTGCCAGTTGTTCGGCGAACTGCTCGGCGACACCTTGACCGGCGGCCGTGAAGTCGGCACCTCGGACAGTTTCTTTGCCCTGGGTGGTGACTCGATCCTCGGCCTGAAACTGATCTCGCGCCTGCGTGAACAGGGCTATTCGCTCACGCCACGGGACCTGTTCCGTTCGCCGACCCCGGCGGCGCTGGCCCACGTGACCACGACTCTGTTGACCCAGGCCGAGCAAGGCGACGTGACCGGGCCAATGCCGCTGATGCCGTTGCACCAGTGGTTCTTCGACCAGCAGCAGGTCCAGGCCGCCCACTGGAACCAATCGGTTCTGGCCGACAGCGACCGTCGCCTGGAACCGGCCATCGTGCAAGCCACGCTGGACCGGCTGGTGGCCCACCACGACGCCCTGCGCTTGCGTTTCAGCAACATCGACGGGCAATGGCAGGCGCACATCGCGCCGGTGGCCCCGGCCAAACTGACCCGCTGCGAGCGCCCGGAACAACTGCTGCACGTCGCGCAGAGCCTGGACCTGCAACACGGCCCGTTGTTTGCCGCAGCCCTGTTGGAGGGCACGCCGCAGCGCCTGTACCTGGTGGCCCATCACCTGGTGGTCGATGCGGTGTCCTGGACGCCGCTGCTGGAAGACTTCCAACAGCTGTACCCCGCCCTGGAACGTGGCGAAAGCGCGGCGTTGCCGGCAAAAACCACCTCGTATCGTCAATGGGCCGAACACCTGCAAGCCCATGCCGCGAAGGCTGCTACCGAGCATCGCTACTGGAGTGCCCAGGTCGGCACGAACCGGCCGCCAATGGCCACGGTCGCCGAGCGCCAGACACTGGCGGCCCGCTGGGATGCCAGCCGCACGCAGCAATGGCTGACCGAGTCCCACGCGGCGTACCGCACGCAACCGGAAGAACTGCTGATCGCCGCCCTCGCCGCGACCCTGGCCGAGGTCGAACAGCGCAGCGATATCGTGGTGGACCTTGAGCGCCACGGACGTGACGCACCGTTTGCCGGGCTGGACGTCGGCCGCACCGTCGGCTGGTTCACCACGCTGTACCCACTGCGGGTGAACGCCCGCGGTGCCGCGGGCGAGCAGGTGCGCAACGCCAAGCAAGCCTTGCGTGACGTACCCGGCCAAGGCCTTGGCTACGGCTTGCTGCGTCAGCGCGGCGAGTTGCCGGCCAGCCACGGTGATGTGCTGTTCAACTACCTGGGGCATGAGCAAACGCCAGAGGGCTGGTTACGCGCCAGCAGCCTGACCCCGCCGCCGGAGGTGGCCCCGGTGAACCGAGTGACCCATGCCCGTGAAGTAGTGGCCTGGCTGGAGGACGGCGTGTTGCGTGTCGAATGGCACAGCGTCACGCCGAACGCCGACAGCCGTTTGCCCGCTCGTCTGCTGGAACACTTGCAGGCGCTGGTCGAGCACTGCCTCGACCCGCAGGCCGGTTCGCTGATGCCAGCGGATTTCCCGCTGGCCAAGGCGCTGAACCAGAAGTCCCTGGACAAGCTGCTGGGCAAACTCAAGACCAAACCCAATTCCCAAAGCTAGCGAGCGACGCCGCGCCCGCGCAGGTCTCGGACCGGCGCGGCGCCCTGATCGACTCACTTGAGTTTTCAAGACTTTGAAATGGACCAAACAAGCATGAACAACATCGAAGACATCTACTCCCTTTCGCCGACCCAGCACGGCCTGTTGTTCCACAGCGTCTACGAACCGGATTCGCGGGTGTATTACCAGCAGTTGAGCCTGGACATGAACGGCCCGCTGCAATTGAGCGCTTTTCGTGGTGCCTGGCAGGCGCTGATGCAGCGTCACGCGGTGCTGCGCAGTGCTTTTCTCTGGGAGGAACTGGACGATGCCTATCAGGTGGTGCAACAGGACGTTGAGTTGCCCTTGACTGAACTGGACTGGCAGGACCGCGCCGAGCCGCAGGCCGCGCTGGAACAGTTGGCACTGGAACAACGGGCACAACCCCTGGAGCTGAATGACTCGCCGCTGATGCGCGTGTGCCTGGTGCGCCTGGCCCCCGAGCGCTGGCATCTGATCTGGACCTTCCATCACATCCTCATGGACGGCTGGAGCGTCGGCATCGCCGTGCAGGAGTGGCTGGCGCTGTACTACGAACAAGCCCATGGCCGCCCCGCCCACTTGGCGCCGACCCGCCCTTATCGAGACTACATCGCCTGGCTGGCGGAACAGGACATGGCCGCCACCGAAAGCTTCTGGCGCGAACAGTTGCAGGACGTCAGCGAGCCGACCCCACTGCCCAGCTTCGCCGTACGCCAGCCAGCGCCTGCGGGGGCACCGTTCGCCGAACGGGAAAGCCTGCTGGCCGCCAGCGAAACCGAGCAACTGGCGCACTTCGCCCGTCAGCATGACCTGACCATCAACACGCTGATCCAGGGCGCCTGGGCACTGCTGCTGGGCCAACACGCCGGGCGTGACGACGTGGTCTATGGCGTCACAGTCGCCGGGCGTCCGGAGAACCTGGCGGCGGTAGACAGCACCGTCGGGCTGTTCATCAATACCTTGCCGCTGCGCGTGCAATGGGCCGACGAGCCGACCCTGGTGGACTGGCTGCAACACTTGCAGCAAGCCAACAGCGATCTGCGCCACCACGCCTACCTGCCACTGGGCAAACTCAAGTCGATGACGCGCATCGCCGCTGAACAAGCGCTGTTCGACTCGATCCTGGTGTTCGAGAACTTCCCGGTCACCGACGCACTTAACCAGGACACCGGTGGCTTGAGTTTCAGTGCCCCGAGCAGCGACCAGCAGGTCGATGGCATTACCCACACCCAAGGCCGCAACCACTTCCCGTTGTCGCTGATCGTGGTGCCGGACAAACAACTGCACTACCTGATCAGCTACGACCGCAGTCGCTTCAGCGATGCCGAAGTCGCGGTGTTGTCGGCCCAATTGCGCGCGATCCTGTTGGCGATGACGGCGCACGCGCAGTGCCGGGTCAGCGAGCTTGAATGGCTGAGCCCTGAAGAACGCCAGCAATTGCTCGTGCAGGGCCGTGGTGTACAACTGCCGGTAGCCGCTACGTGCCTGCACCAGCGCTTCGAACAACAGGTGGCCGCCCACCCGCAACAGCTGGCGGTGCGCGACCGCCAGAGCGCCCTGACTTACCGTGAACTGGATCAGCAGGCCAACCGCCTCAGCCAGTATTTGCGTGCCCAGGGCATCGGCCACGACAGCGTGGTGGCACTGGCCCTGGAACGCAGCGCCGAGTTCGTGATCGCCCTGCTGGCCACCCTCAAGGCCGGCGCCGCCTATCTGCCGCTGGACCTCAAGCAGCCTGCCGGGCGCCTGGCCGACGTGCTGGTGGACAGCCGCGCCGCACTGCTGATCGGTGCCGCCGCTTCACCCCTGCTCAAAGACCTGGCCGAGCACACGCCGACGCTGTGGTTGGCGGAACAGACCGACGCCATCGCCTCCCAGCCAGACACGCCACCGGTCGTGGTCCACAGCCCGACCGATGCTGCCTACGTGATCTACACCTCGGGCTCCACCGGCACCCCCAAGGGCGTGGTGGTCGAGCACCAGTCCATCGTCGATTACCTGACGGCGGTGCACGCAGTGCTCAACCCGCCACCGGCGGCTCGCTACGGCTTGCTGTCCAGCATCGCCGCCGACCTGGGCCACACCCAACTGTTCGGCGCCCTGTGCAGCGGCGCCAGCTTGTTGCTGGTGGATGAAGACAGCGGTTTCAGCCCCCTGGCACTGGCCGAACTCTTCGACCAACACCCGGTGGATGTGCTGAAGATCACCCCAAGTCATCTGGCCGGCCTGTTGCAGGCGTTGCCCGATGCCCGCCTGCTGCCCCGCGCCCTGCTGGTCTTCGGCGGCGACGCCCTCAGCCCGGCGCTGCTGGAACAGGTCAACCGCCTGGCGCCAGGGCTCAGGGTTTTCAACCACTATGGGCCGAGCGAAGCGACAGTCGGGGCGATTGCCACCGAGTTGCCGGCGGGCCTGCGCAGCATCGCCCTCGGCCGGCCACTGCCGAACCGTCAACTGCAAGTGGTCGATGCCAACGGCCGCCTGGTGCCCACCGGGGTATCCGGCGAACTGCTGATCAACGGCGCCCTGGCCCGGGGTTACCTGCACCGCCCGGACCTGACCGCCGAACGCTTCCATCTCGACGCCGATCAGCAACGCTGGTATCGCACTGGCGACCGCGTGCGCTGGCAAGTGGACGGCCAACTGGCGTTCCTCGGTCGGGTCGACAGTCAGGTCAAGATCCGCGGCAACCGCCTGGAGCTGGGCGAAGTCGAAGCGCAGCTCAAGCGCCTGTCGCCGCTGATCGAACAGGCGCTGGTCCGTGCCGTGGAACTGGACGGCAGTTTGCGCCTGGTGGCCTACCTGGTCGCCAGCCAGTCGCTGTCCGCCACGAAACTGCGTAACGACCTGGGTGCGCGGGTGCCGGACTACATGGTGCCGGCGCACTTCATCACCCTCGACGAACTGCCTCTGACCCGCAACGGCAAGGTCGATGTCCAGCGCTTGCCGCTCCCGCAAAAACCCACGGACGACAGCGCCACCCATGTCGCGCCGCGCAATGAAGTCGAAGCGCATCTGGCCGCCATCTGGCAGGAAGTCCTGAAGCTGGAACGTGTCGGCGTGCACGACAACTTCTTCGCCCTGGGCGGCGATTCGATCATCAACTTGCAGATCATCGCCCGCGCCAACCAGCAAGGGCTGAAACTCACGCCCCGCCAGCTCTTCGAGAACCGCACCATCGCCGATATCGCCCGGGTGCTGGGCGCCGATGCCAGCCATGGCGTGGCACACGAGATTGCCGATGGCTATGACCTGCCGCTGGCCGCCGGGCAACTGGCGCGCCTGCAACAAGGGCCGTTGCACGCCACCTGGCGTTGCGTGGCGCTGAGCCAGACGCTCGATAGCGAGCTGCTGACCCAGGCCATCTGCGCCTTGCAGCAACACCACCAGGCCTTGCGCCTGGCGCTCAAGGCCCTGCCGGAGGGCCAGTGGCAGCAACGGGTACTGGTCGCGGCCAAGGCCCCGGTCATCGCCACCGAGAAACTGGAGACCTGCACGCCGGGGCAACTGCAAGCCCTGGCCCAGGCCGGTGTCGACGCGCTGGCACTGGACGCCGGCCAAACCCTGCATGCCCGCCTGCTGGAGGTGGACGGCAAACACGCCCTGCTGCTGGCCGCTCATCCGCTGTGTCTGGACGAGGCATCCTGGTCGCTGCTGCTGACTGACCTCAACCTGGCCCTGGCGCAACTGCGCTATCAGCGGCCGGTGCGCCTGTCCTACACCGGTGGCGATTTCACTCAGTGGACGCGGCACCAGCAGGCCCATGCACAGGGCGATGCCCTGGACGACGCCTGGGAACACTGGCTGCAATACGCCGGCACGGAAACGCTGCAACTGCCGAACAGCCAGCAGCCGGCCAGCGTGGTCGAGCAGACCCTGCCGGCCGCCACCTCAGGTGAGCTCAAGCGTTTGGGCGAAGTGCTGCAACTGGACTGGAACAGCCTGTTGGCCGCTGCCGTGGTCGAACAGTGCCGTGAACTGTGCGGCAATGGCCTGGTTGCGCTGAGCGTGCACGATGCCCGTCCAAGCGCCGAGCGCCTGCCGGTAAATGCGCCGATTGCCGTGGCCGACCTCGACCCGGCACGCATCATGGGACCATTGGCCCTGGCTGTGCCGTACTTCCTCCAGCCCGAAGGCGACAGCCTGCTGCAACGCTTGCATGCCCTGACCGCGCAAATGCGCGCCTACCCGCAGCACGGCGTCGACTATGGCGCCCTGCGTTTCCTGTCGGACAACACCTACCTGCAAGAACCGCTGCGTGATCTGCCGGCGGCATCGGTGGCCATTCGCTGGCTCGGCAACCTCGACAGCCATCGCGAAGAGCGTGGCATCCTGGCCCAGGTCGAAGCCGCAAGCCCCGCGACAGCTTCGACTTGCCCGCTGACCCTGGACGCCTGGTGGCAGGATGACTGCCTGCACCTGCGCAGCCACGGCGCCCTCGCCGCCGACTGGGCACCGCGCCTTGCACAACGCTTGAGCGAACTCGCCGGATTGGCCAGCGCAGCCGACCTGCGCCCCGCCAGCCAGGCATTTGCGTTGTGCCACAAGCAAGCGGCGACCCTGGCATCCGAACCGCTGGACTGGTCGAACATCGAAGACGTCTACCCGCTGTCGTCCATGCAACAGGGCATGCTGTTGCACACCCTGTTGCAACCCCACAGCGGCATCTACCTGATGCAGCAACGCTACAGCTGGGACGGGGTACTGCAGCGCCCGGCGATGGAAGCGGCCTGGCAGTTGTTCCTTGAGCGCCATCCCATGATGCGCACTGCCTTCTGGTGGCAGGACGATCATGAGCCGCTGCAATGCGTATACCGCCAAACTCATCGGGCGTTCGACTGGCAGGACCTGCGCCACCTCGATGAAGAACAGCAGCGCCTGGCGATGGACCAGGCCCTCGAAGCACAGCGCCTGCAAGGTTTCGACATGGCCTGTGCGCCGCTGACCCACCTGCGGGTGTTCCAACTCGATGAGCGGCGCTTCGCCGTGGTGCGCAGCTTCCACCACATCCTGACCGACGCCTGGTGCTTCGGCCTGCTGATGGAAGACCTGCTGGCGATCTATCAGGCCATCGTGCGCCAGGAGCCGGTGGCCCGTCCACGCCTGCGCTCCTTCCGCGGCTACATGAGCTGGCTGGAACGCCATGACATGGCCGCCGCCCATGCGTTCTGGCAGGCCGAAATGGCCGGTTTCAGCGAACCGACGCCACTGCATGTGGACACCCCCGTGGCACGCCCGGAGCAGGCACCGGAACAGGTCGGCGACTTCGACCAGACCCTGAGCATCGCCCAGACCCAGCGGCTGCAGCAGCTGTGCCAGCAATACCAACTGACCCCCAACACCTGGATCCAGGGCGCCTGGGCGCTGTTGCTGTCGCGCTACAGCGGCAACCGCGATGTGCTGTTCGGCGTGACCGTCGCCGGCCGCCCGACTGACCTTGTCGGCGTAGAAGAAATGGTCGGGCTGTTCATCAACAGCCTGCCACTGCGCATCGATGTCGACCCCGAGGTGCCAGTGGCCGACTGGTTGCAGGCGCTGCTGTCCCACAACGCGCAATTGCGCGAACACGAAAGCGCTTCGCTGGTGGACATCCAGCGTTGCAGCCAAGTGCCGCGCGGCCAGCAGTTGTTCGACAGCCTGGTGGTGTTCGAGAACGCGCCGCTGGATATCAGCAGCGTGAAACTGGATGCCTTCAGCATCGACATCTATGAAGACCGGGTGCACACCAACTTCCCGATGACGGTGGTGCTGTACCCCGGCGACCGCCTGGGCATTCGCCTGTCCTACGACAGCATGCGTTTCAGCACTGACACCGTGCAGCGCATGCTCGGCCATCTGGTGCAGCTGCTTTCGGGCATGCTGGAGACGCCGCAAGCGCCACTGGGCAGCCTGCACATGCTGCCCGAGGCGGAACGCCGGCAGTTGCAGATCGACTGCAACCGCAGCGACGTCGACTTCCCGCTGGAGCGCGGCTATGCGGCGCTGTTCGCCGAACAAGTGCGCAACCGTCCACAACACCTCGCTGCCGTATGCCAGGGGCAATCGCTGACCTACGCCGAACTGGACCGCCGCGCCAACAGCATCGCCCATGCGCTGCAAGCGGCCGGTGCCGGCCCGGAAACCCTGGTGGCGCTGTTCGCTGAGCGAGGCCTGGCCTTGCTGACGATGATGATCGCCACGCTCAAGGTCGGCGCGGCGTTCCAGGCCCTGGACATCCAACAGCCCCATGCACGTCTGGCGGAGCTGCTGGACCTGGGCGAAGCACCGCTGTTGCTGGTCTGCGAGCACGCAAGCTCGACGCTGGACAACGTCCTGCCGCAGATGCGCCAGCAACCCACCTGCCTGATCGCCCAGGCGCTCTGGCAAGGCCGCGAACAGCCGCCGGTCACCTATGCGCACAACCCGGATCAATTGGCCTACGTGATCTTCACCTCGGGTTCCACCGGCACGCCAAAAGGCGTGATGGTTGAACAACGCGGGATGCTCAACAACATGTTCGGCAAGGTCCCGAGCCTGGGCTTGGGTGAGCACGACCGGATTGCCCAGACGGCTTCAGCGGCGTTCGATATCAGCGTGTGGCAGTTCCTCGCCGCGCCACTGTTCGGCGCCACCGTGCACATTCTTCCCGATGCCCAGGCCCATGACCCTGTGGCTCTGCTCGATGCGGTTCAAGAGCAGCAACTGACACTGCTGGAAACCGTGCCGGCGCTGATTCGCGGCATGCTCCAGGAAAGCCAGACGCACCACACCTTGGCGAGCCTGCGCTGGCTCCTGCCCACCGGTGAGGCATTGCCGCCGGCCCTGGCGCGGGACTGGTTCGCCCGCTTCCCGGCGATCCCGTTGATGAACGCCTACGGTCCCGCCGAATGCTCGGACGACGTTGCCTTCTACCCCATCACCGAAGCGCCCGCCGACGACTGCCTGCACATGCCCATCGGCAAGCCGACTGCCAATAACCAGGTGTTCGTTCTCGACTCGGCGCTGCGCCTGGTCCCTGTCGGTGTACCCGGCGAATTGTGCATCGGTGGTGTCGGCGTCGGTCGCGGTTACCTGCGCGACCCGCAACGCACCCGCGAAGCCTTTGTTCCGCACCCGTTCCAAGCCGATGCGCGGCTGTATCGCAGCGGTGATATCGGCCGGATGCGCGCCGATGGCGTGATCGAATACCTCGGGCGGCGCGACCAGCAAGTGAAGATTCGTGGCCACCGCATCGAACTGGGCGAGATCGAAAACCGCCTGATGCAACACCCAGCGGTGGACAGCGCGGCGGTGCTGGCACTGCCCGACGCGCGCGGGGCGTTACAACTGGTGGCCTGGTATGTGCTCGACGACACGGCCAACCTGGGCGGCGAGTCCGCGCAACAGGTCTTGAGCGCTTACCTGGGCCAGCAGCTGGCAAGCTACATGGTTCCAGCCCGTTGGCTGGCCCTTGCGCAATTGCCGCTGAACGCCAATGGCAAGGTCGACCGTCGCGCCCTCGCCGCCCTGGGTGTGCCCCAGGACGAAACGGCGCAGGCGCAGTGCTTGGCACCGCGCACGCCGACCGAGCAGGTCCTGGCCGAGCTGTGGCAGGAAATTCTCGGCCTGGACACCGTCGGTGTGCACGACGACTTCTTCGCCATCGGCGGTCACTCGCTGCTGGCCACCCAGGTGTTGTCGAGGATTCGCCGACGGTTGAACGTGAACCTGCCGTTGCGCACGCTGTTCGAGCGTGGCACCCTGGAACAATTGGCCGAAGCGGTCGATCAGCAACGCGACGCCCAGACCGAGGCCGACGGCAACAGCGAGATTGCCCTGGCGCCACGCAACCAGCCATTGCCGCTGTCCTACAGCCAACAACGGTTGTGGTTCCTGGATCGCTTCGAAGGCCCCAGCGCCGCCTACAACATGACCACCGCCATCAGGCTGCGTGGTGCGCTGGACGTCGCAGCGCTGCAAGCGGCGTTGCAGGCCGTGTTCGAACGCCATGAGTCCTTGCGCACGGCGTTCCATCTCCACGGCGACCAGCCTTGCCAGGTCATCAGCCCGGCACCGCGGGTTGACCTGACGCCGACCGAGCTGAGTCACCTCGACCACGAGGAACAAGCGCAAACCCTGCAACGCTTGATTGATGAACAGGCGGCACGCCCGTTCGATCTGCAACAGGCGCCGATGTTGCGCGCCAGTCTGCTGCGCCTGGGCGCCGACGATCATGTGCTGCAATTGGTGCTGCATCATATCGCCACCGATGCGTGGTCCATGGGCATCCTCATGCAGGAGCTGATCGTCGGGTACCAGGCTCGTACCAGCGGTTCGACACCGGTGCTGCCGGTGTTGCCGATCCAGTTCGCCGACTATGCCTACTGGCAACGCAGCGAAACCCAACAGCGCCTGCTGGCACGGGCCATCGACTACTGGCGCCGCCAACTCGACGGCGCGCCAACGCTGATCCCGCTACCGCTTGACCAGCCACGCCCGGCGCGTCCCGACTATCAGGGGGCGGCCCTGGAACAACGCTTCACACCGGCCCAGGCCCAGGTGCTCAAGGCCTATGCTCAACAGCAGCGGGCGACGCTGTTCATGGTCCTGCTCAATGCCTTCAACAGCCTGTTGCAACGGGCCACCGGGACCAACGACTTTATCGTCGGCACCGACCTGGCCAACCGCGAACATCCGGCCCTGGAGCATCTCATCGGGTTCTTCGTCAACGTGCTGCCGATCCGTGCCCGCCTGAGCGAGGGCGAAAGCTTTGACGCCCGTCTGCAACGCTTGCGCGAGGATTGCCTGTCGGCGTTCCAGCACCAGCAGGTGCCGTTCGACAAACTGGTCGAGGAACTGCAACCGCCGCGTACACCAGGGGTCAATCCCCTGGTCCAGGTGCTGTTCGTCATGCAAAACACCCCCAGCGGCAATGCCAGCCTGCCTGAGCTTGAGGTGGAACACCTGGTATCACGCCAGGAAAGCAGCAAGTTCGACCTCGCCGTGTTTGTCGAAGAGGACGAAGATCAAGGCCTGAACGTGCGCTGGGTGTATCGCACCAGCGTGTTGCAGGAGCCGACCATCCAGCGCCTCGAACAAGGCTTCGAGAGCCTGTTGGAGCAGATCGTCTCGGCCCCGGGACAAGCGCTGGACAATTGGTCGTGGCGCCTTGAGGGTGGCAACGCCAGCGCAGCGTCCCTGGCGGATTCGTCGCTCGACGAAGCCACGGCCCGCAGCGCCCGCAAGCAGTCCAAATTGAGCAAGCTCAAGCAGACCCGTGCAACCGCTGTGAGCCAGGTGGCCCATGAGCAGGTCCGTACCCGCACCCTCAGCGCCGGGCAAGCCTTGCCGTTGGTGATCGAGCCGTTGCTCGGCGACCTGGATCCGGTGCACTGGGCGCTGCAAGCGCGGGAATGGATCAATGCACAGCTGCTGACCCACGGCGGCCTGCTGTTCCGGGGTTTCAACCTGCCGGATGCCAGCGCTTTCGAACAGTTCGCCCAGGCCATCGAACCCGACCTCTACGGGACCTACGGTGACCTGCCGAAAAACAAGTCCGGCAAGAACATCTACCACTCCACGCCGTACCCGGAACAGCACATGATTCTCTTCCACAACGAGAGCTCCCATCTGCCGCAGTGGCCACGCAAGCAGTGGTTCTATTGCGAAACGCCGGCGCCGCGTGGCGGTTGCACGCCCATCGTCGATTGCCGGCAGGTGCTGGCGCGCTTGCCCGAGGACATCGTCGCTCGCTTCAAGGCCCTGGGGCTGCTGTACGTGCGGCACTTCACCGACAAGCTGGATGTGCGCTGGCAGGACTTCTTCAAGACCGAACAGCGCGAGGAAGTCGAGCGCCAATGCCTGGCGTCGGGCATGCGCTGGGAATGGCTGGGGGCCGACAACCTGCGGATCGCCCAGCACTGCCCGGCCATCGTCGAGCATCCCGAGACCTTGGAACTGTCGTTCTTCAACCAGGTGCAACTGCACCACACCGCCTGCCTGGAGCCGGAAGTGCGCAGCAACCTGATCAGCCTGTTCGGCCCCGGACATTTGCCACGCAACGTGTACTACGGCGATGGCAGCGTGATTGAAGACGCAGTGATGCAAGTGATCGGCGAGGCTTATGAAGACTGCGCGGTACGTTTCAGTTGGCAAAAGGGTGACATGGTGATGCTGGACAATATGTTGGTGGCCCACGCTCGGGATCCCTTCGAGGGTGAGCGCAAGATCTGTGTCGCCATGGGCCAGATGATGCGTCGCGAACAATTGACCGGTTGCGTGCCCGAAGCACAGCCGCCGCTGGCTGCGGAGGTGCAGGCATGAGCGCCTTTGAAACTCGCGAAGAAGCCTTCGCCCTCTCGCCCCAACAACGCAGCCAGTGGTTGGCGGGGTTGCCGGCGGCGCGCCTGGAACTGGAAATAAAAGGCCCATTGGCCCTGGAGCGTCTGCACCAACGACTCGCCGCCCTGAGCGTGTGCCACGAGGCCCTGCGCCTGCGGGTACGGCCAGAGCCAGGCTTGCTGATGCCCTTGCAAGTGGTTGAATCCACGGTCACGGCCACGGACGCCATCAGCGTCGAGGTGCAAGCGCTCGACGGCGATCGGCAGCGGGTCACGCTGCAACTGCCGGCGCTGAGCGCGGATCGCGGGACCTTGCTGCGCCTGGCGCAGGCATTGGGCTCGATAGAGGCGCCATCGGTGGATGACGAGGCCATGACCTATACCCAGTACAGCGCCTGGCTCTACGAGTTGCAGGCCGATGAAGACGCCGAGCCTGGCCGGCGTTTCTGGGCCAGCCAGGCCTTGGACGAAGCGGTCGCCAGCGAGTTGCTCTACCGTGAGGTTCGCAGCGACCGCTCCGACGCCCCGGTGACCACTCGCTTGAGCGCCAACCCACAGTTGAGCATGGCCCTGGACAGCTTTTGCCAACGTCACGACGCATCGCCCGAACAAGTGCTGATGACGGCCTGGGGCGTGCTGTTGCAGCGCCTGAGTAGCGGCGACAGCCCGGCACTGACCTTGAACTGGGTCCACGATTGCCGCGACGACTATGAAGAACTCGCCGATTGCTGGGGATTGTTCGCCAAGCCCCTGCCCCTGCGCTGGCAAGCGGCGGCGGACAGCCAGTTTGCCCAGGCGCTGGCGAACCTGCAGGTGCTCTGCGAGCAAGCCACCGAATGGCAGGAATACTGCGGCGTCAGCGCTGCACTGCCGGCCGACACTTTGCAGTACGGCTTCCAGTGGGGTGGGCAGTTGCCCGATCGACTCGACACCTTGGGCAGCATGGCGTCGACGCTCACGGTGCTGGACGCACAGGCCATCCCCGCGGGCATGGAGCTGCTGTTGGTGGCCGAAACGACCGCTGGCGGCTATCGCCTGAACCTCTGCCACCTGCCGGGCCGCTACAGCGAACAGGCCGCCCTGGTCCTGCTGGAGCAATTCCAATCGCTGCTGCTCGATGCCCTCGCCAATCCAAGCAAGCCCCTGGCCGAACTGTCAGTGCAGGCGCCGAGTTTTACCGCAACGCTGACCGCCCTGCAGGCGCCATCCGACGCTACGGCACTGCCGTTTACCAGCGTGCCGGCGAGTTTCGATGAATGTGCCGCGCAGTTTCCCGAATATTTGGCCCTGCGCGACCCCAATGGGCAGTTGAGCTATGCCCAACTGCAGGCCCGCAGTAACCAACTGGCGCATTTCCTGCGCGCCCAGGGCGTGGGTCGCGAAGATCGCGTGGCGCTGTACCTGGATCGCTCGGCACAGATGGTCCTGGCCATGCTCGCCGTGCTCAAGAGCGGCGCGGCGTTCGTTCCCCTGGATGTGCATCAGCCGGCACAACGCTCGCTGGCGATCCTGCAACAAGCCCAGCCGACCTTCATACTCAGCGGCTCGGCCGGCAGCGCCCCTGCGTTGCCGGGCATCGGCAGCCTCGACCTGCGCGAGGAAGCGGCCTGGCAGCAAGCGCCAACGACTGCAACCAACGTCGAGATCCAAGGACAGGACGCGGCCTACGTGCTGTTCACTTCCGGCAGCACCGGTACACCCAAAGGCGTCATCGTCGAGCACCGACAGCTGGCCAGTTATGTCGCCAGCGTATCCCGGCGCTTGCAACTGGCCGCAGGCGAACGCAGTGCAGTGGTCACCTCACTGGCGGCCGACCTGGGCTACACGTTGCTGTTCCCGGCCCTGCTCAGCGGCGGCGAATTGCACCTGCTGGACAAGGAAACGGCCATGGACGCCCAGGCTTGGGCAGCCTGGCAGGCGCAGTACCCAATCGATCACCTGAAGATCGTGCCGTCGTTGCTCGACGCCTGGTTGATTCATGCCCAAAGCGCTGCCGTGTTGCCGCGCAAACAATTGATACTCGGTGGCGAAAGCTGCTCGCGGCGCCTGCTGCAAAGCATTCGCAGCCTTGCTCCGGCGCTAACGGTCTTCAACCATTACGGCCCGACCGAAACCACCGTTGGGGTGGTGATGCACAAAGCCGATCCGAGCGTGGATTATCGTCGCCTGCCCCTCAGCGACCGCCTCGACGGCATGCGCCTGTACCTGCTCGACGAGCAGCAAGCGTTGGCCGCCCCAGGGCAAAGCGCCGAGCTGTATATCGCCGGCCCGCAACTGGCCCGCGGGTACCTGGACACGCAACAAAGCGCCGGACGTTTTATCGAGCTGGCACATCGGCCGGGCGAACGCCTCTATCGCACCGGCGACATGGCCCGCTATCGCCATGACGGCAGCCTGGAGATCACCGGGCGGGCCGACCGCCAGGTGAAAATTCGTGGGTTCCGCGTGGAACTCGACGAGATCCAGGCGCAGCTGACCAACCTTCCCGGTGTGGCCCAGGCCGCGGTGGAATGCATCCCTCGCGGCGAGCTCGGCCAGCAACTGTTCGCCTTCATGACCCTGGCGCCCGGGCATTCGACCACAGTCGCCAGGCTGCATGGCCAGGCCCAGGATTGCTTGCCGGACTACATGCTGCCCACCCTGCGGATCGTCGAAGCCTTGCCCCTGATGGGCAACGGCAAGCTCGACCGCAAGACCTTGCAGCAATGGGCTGACAAAGTCCTCGACACGGTCGGCAGTGCCTTGCCACGCACGCCGCTGGAAGCCTTGCTCGCCGAGGTCTGGGCACAGGTGCTGGGCCTGGAGCGAGTGGGCATCGACGATGATTTCTTCGAGCTGGGCGGCCATTCCCTGGCGGCGGTGACGCTTGCCAGTCGCCTGCAGACCGCGCTGTCGGCACCGGTGACGGTCAATGCGGTGTTCAACGCCCCGAGCGTCTCGGCATTTGCAGCATTGGTGCAGGCCGAACTCAAACTCTCGCCACTGGTGCGGTTGTCGGCGCCAAACGCTGTCGAAGCCGCCAACCTGTTCTGCTTCCACCCCTCCACCGGCCACGTGCAGGATTACCGCACGCTGCTGGCGCCGCTGTCGGCCTGGCAGCTGTGGGGCTTGCAGGCGGCGTACCTGAGCGATGACAGCACAACGCTGGGCGGCGATATCGAGAGCCTCGCCGCGCTCTATGTCGAGCACCTGCGCCAACAGCAACCCCAGGGGCCGTACCACCTGCTGGGCTTCTCCCTCGGTGGTCTGCTGGCGATTGCCGCGGCCGCGCGCCTGGAAAGCCAGGGCCAAGCAGTGGCGTTTCTCGGTATCATCGACTCGCAGTACCAGCATCAAGCGCCAGAAGACAGTGTCGAGGCGCTGCTGGAGTCAGCCTCCCAAGCGCTGACACCGGACAGCCAGAGCGTGATGCGCCGGTTGCCGCCACCGATCATGGCCGCATTGCTGGAGCAACTGGACGCCCTGCCCCCAGCGGCACGCCTGCCGGAGCTGGTGCAGTGGGCACGCCAGCAAGGCCTGCAACTCGATGGCGACAGTTGGGAGCATTTGCAAACGCGGCTGCGCTACCAGCAGCACACGCAGCATCTGCTGGCGACCTTCAAGCCTGCCCGGCTAAGCTGCCCGGTGCATGTCTGGTGGGCCAGCGACACCCTGGCCCAGGCCGACTTCGCCGACCCGCATTGGGAAGACCTGAGCAGCGGGCCGTTGACCCGCGAGGTCATCACGGCGCAACACCTGACCATCCTTGAGCAACGCGCCTTGCACGAACAATTGGCGGCGCGTCTCACGGCCATTGCTACACACGGAGCGGTTTGAAATGGATCTGTTGTTACTCATGGCTAAACGCTCCTGGCGCGCACTGCTGGTGGCGACCCTGACGGGGTTGATCTGCGGCCTCGCGGCTGCCGGCCTGATCGCCAACATCAACCACAGCCTGGAGGTGTTCGACAAGCTGCGCCCGGTGGATGGCCTGCTCTTCGCTGGCCTGGTGGTGTTGGTCGCGGTGTCGCGGATCATCTCCGACATCAGCCTGTTGCGCCTGGGCCAGGCTGCGGTCAACGACATGCGCCTGCACCTGAGCGCCAAGCTGATCGACACGCCCTACGCGCAATTGCAGCGCCTGGGCAAGCATCGCCTGCTGGCGATGCTCACCGACGATACGCAGACCATCAGCCAGGCGGTGGAGTTGGTGCCGATCCTGCTGGTCAACGTCGGGATCATCGCCGCGTGCCTCGGCTACCTGGGTTGGCTCAGCATGCCATTGCTCGGCCTGACGCTGCTGCTGATCGTCCTGGGCAGCCTGAGCTTTCACTGGCCGCAACGTCGGGCGCTGACCTCGATCTCCCGTGCTCGCGAGCTCAAGGACCAGTTGTTCAATCAGTACCGCCTGCTCACCGATGGCAGCAAGGAACTGCAACTCAACCATCCGCGCCGGCAGCACTTCTTCACCCGCCTGCTGATACCGGTGAGCCAGCAATACCGCCGCGATTTTGTACGGGGCATGAGCATCTACGCCCTGGTCCTGAACTGGGGCAATGCGGTGTTCTACATGCTGATCGGTGTGGTGCTGTTCGCCGCGCCGCATTTCATCGACCTGAGCGCGAGCCTGGTCACCGGCTATATCCTGGCGATCCTCTACATGATCACGCCGTTGTCGGAGTTGATGCACGCCTTGCCGACCCTCGGTCGGGCCAGCGTGGCCCTGAACAAGATCCGCGCCCTGGAAGGCGAGATGCAAACCGCCGACGAAACCGTCGAGACGATCTCGCCGACCCAGGTTCGCAGCCTGGTGTGCCGCCAGGTCACCCACACTTACTACCGCGAGCGCGAGGACGGTCACTTCACCCTGGGCCCCATCGACCTCACCCTCAATGCCGGCGAAGTGGTGTTCATCACCGGCGGCAACGGCAGCGGCAAGACCACCCTGGCGCTGTTGCTGACCGGGCTGTACCGGCCGGAAAGCGGCGACGTCATGCTCGACGAACAAGTGTCCTCGAGCAATGACAATCACCATTACCGACAGCACTTCTCAGCGATCTTCACCGACTTCTGCCTGTTCGAAAACCTGTTCGATGGCGACGATCCGCACCTGGTGAAACAGGCACAGGACTACCTGGTGCACCTGCAGCTGGACCACAAGGTGCAAATCGAGAACGGCAAGCTGACGACGCTGGCGTTGTCCACCGGGCAACGCAAGCGCCTGGCGCTGCTCAGTGCGTACCTGGATGATCGCCCCTGCTACCTGTTCGACGAATGGGCGGCCGACCAGGACCCGGTGTTCAAGCACTTCTTCTACACCCGGATCCTGCCGGACCTGCGCGAACGCGGCAAACTACTGATCGTCATCTCCCACGACGATGCCTACTTCGGCCTGGCCGACCGGCTGATCCGCATCGAACATGGCAAGCTCAGTGAAGTCGCTCCCCAGGCTGACGCCGTGCCCCTGGCGCAAATGCTGTCCACTTGAGAATGCGCCCACAACTCCAGGGCAACCCCCAACCCAAATGTGTGTGAGCTTGCTCGCGATGAAGTCGACTATTCAGCATTGATGCAAGCTGACCCGCCGCTATCGCGAGCAGGCTCGCTCCCACAAGGACTTGCTGTGCCAGAAACCAGTGGGGTAAGGATTGAACGCGCGCCCAACCCTACTCATAGATGTAATGCAAATAGCTCACCTGCTCCGCCAGCGGCAGACGGTGCAGCTTGGGGCAGGATTCGCAGAGCACCGGCGGTTGGCCTTCGACCGGCTCGTGCAGTTGGTAATGCAGGCAACAATGCCGGCGCAATGGCAAGCACGGGCAAATCTGCGGTGCCGGTGATTCGACCATGCGTTGCAGGCCTCGCAGCTTCAAGCGTCCGTTGTTCACCGTGACCTGTTCCAGCCACTGGTGCGCCTCGGCAAAACCGTCTTTGGACAGGTCAGGGTCCATCCTGGCAAAGGCACCGTCCCAGATAGCAACGAAGTTGCCCCACAATATTTTCGGGGCCAGGCCACCGGCGGTGGCCAATGTGCTAAACAGCGGCGCCAGGTGCTCGTGGATCAACCGCGACCAGTACACCGCACGGCCATCCGCGTCCAAGGCTGACAGTCCGGCGGCCAGGCCCAGCGCCGCAGGTTGGCCGTCGTCGTGCAACAGCAATGCGTCCTCGCCCCAGAACTCGATCGCGCAGCGACGCGTCAGCACACAGGCCAGGGTGGCCGGCAGGACGATACTCATGTAGTTCATCGACCACTGCGAAACCACGGCGGCGCGGTTCACCCCTGGGTAACGCAAGGCAAACCGGGTCAGCAAGGGTTGCAGTACGCCAGGGTCGGCAAGCTGGCTCAACGCGATGGCAGGCTGATCACCAGGTTCCTGCCGAATGACCCGCTGTATCGGCGGCCAGGCCTGGTTAAGCCATTCTGGAAATTCGATAACGGGGCTCCCGTGGCTTTCCCTAATTAATGCAAACGATTAGCATTGGCTGATCCTATCCTCCCTCCCCTGCAAACTCAACGTCGTTAGCGACCAGGCTCACCAAGACCACATGCACACACTCCGCAATTTCTGGCGTCTCGCGCGGCCTTTCTGGGCATCCGAGGAAAAGTACCCGGCCCTGTTGCTGCTGTTGGCCACCGTGCTGATGACCCTGTGCCTGGTCGGGGTCAACATCCTCACCAACTTCTGGAACCTGCATTTCTATAATGCCTTGCAGGCCCTGGACTACCACGGTTTCCTGATCGGCAGCCTGCAGTTCATCCTGCTGCAGATCGGCACGGCCGCCTTCACCGTGGGCGCGTTCCACTTCCAGCAGAAGCTGACCATCCGCTGGCGGCGCTGGGCGACCCGCAACATGCTTGATCAATGGCTGGACAGCCAGCGCTACCAGAAGCTGAAGCTGACAGAAACCGAGGTCGACAACCCCGATCAGCGGATCGCCGAAGACATCGACCTGTTCATCGTCAAGTCGCTCAAATTGAGCCTGGGCCTGTTGACTTCGGTGGTGTCGCTGTTTTCCTTCCTGCATATCCTCTGGCAGGCCTCAAGCCTGGTCAGCGTGCCGTTCAACGACCAGTCCATCATCATTCCGGGACTGCTGGTGTGGATCGCCCTGGTGTATGCGCTCCTGGGCACCGGCCTGGCCTTCTGGCTGGGACGCGCGCTGCCCAGCCTGAATTTCATGCAGCAGCGACGTGAAGCGGATTTTCGTTTCTCGCTCATCCGCCTGCGGGAGAACGCTGACTCGGTAGCGCAATACCGCGGCGAAGTCGTAGAGAACGAACGCTTCAACCACCGCCTGGAGGCGGCGCTGGAGAACTTCTGGGCGCTGGTGAAAAAACAGAAGCTGATCATGGGCTACTCGACCTTCTACTTGCGCAGCGCAACGGTCATCCCGATGTTCATCATGGCGCCACAGTTCTTTGCCGGCGCCTTTCCCCTCGGCCGCCTGACACAGATAAGCGCGGCCTTCGGCGAAGTGCACGCCGCCATCGCCTACCTAGTGAGCGTGTTCCCGGAGCTGTCGGAATGGAAGTCGGTGATTGACCGCTTGATCGGCTTCCAGGAGCGCCTGGATAACGTTGAGGTCAAGTCCCAGGTCAGGCTCGAACAACAGGCCCACGGTCTCGATATCAAGGACCTGGACATCTGGCTGCCGAACGGCCGGCCGTTGTTCAAAGACTTCAATCTGTCGCTCAAGCCCGGTGACAGCCTGATGATCCGCGCGCCGTCCGGCTACGGCAAATCAACGCTGATCCGCACGATTACCGGGCTTTGGCATCACGCTCGCGGCTCAAGCTGTTACGACCGTGAGCGTGCCCTGACGCTTGCGCAGAAACCCTACCTGCCGTTGGGCAGTCTGCGTGAAGCGCTGTGGTACCCCAACCCACCCCGTCGCGAAGAAGATGCCGCGCTGCGCCAGGCCATGGAGCAAGTTGGCCTGCAGCACCTGAGCGATCTGTTGGAGCAAGAGCGGGACTGGGCGCAGACCCTCAGCGTCGGCGAACAGCAACGCTGTGCGTTCGTCAGGGCCCTGCTGGCCCGCCCGACGGTGCTGTTCCTCGACGAGAGCAGTTCGGCACTGGATTCAACCAACGAGGCGCGCTGCTATCAACTGCTCAAAGAGACGCTGCCAGAAACGATCCTGATCAGCGTCGGCCACAATGCTTCGCTTGAGCGCTTCCATTGGCAGGTCCTGGAGCTGCAAAGCGAAGCACGATGGGTGCATCGGAAGGTGAAGCAACCGGTGTGAGTTCGCCGTCTCTATTTAGCATCCCAACGACGAAACAGGACGCTGGCGTTAACGCCGCCGAACCCGAATCCATTTGAGAGCGCATGGGTGATCGACATCTTCCGGGCATTCAGGGCGACCAGATCGAGCCCTTCTGCGGCTTCATCGGGATGAAGCAGGTTCAGCGTCGGCGGTACGACCTGATCACGCAGCGCGAGCACGGTGAAGATCGCTTCAATGCCCCCCGCCGCCCCCAGAAGGTGCCCGGTGGCGGACTTGGTCGAGGTGATAGCCACGCCAGAGTCAGCCCCGAACACCGAGCGAATCGCTGCCAACTCCCCGTTATCGCCCACCTGTGTGGAGGTCGCGTGGGCATTGATATGCTGCACGTCCGCAGGGCTGACCCCCGCCTGGCGCAGAGCCTGCTGCATGGCGCGCCGTGCGCCGCTGCCGTCTTCCGGGCCTGCGGTCAGGTGATAGGCATCGGCGCTGGTGCCATAGCCGACCAGTTCGGCCAGGGGCTTGGCACCACGGGCCAGGGCATGCTCCAGCGACTCGATCACCAGCAGCCCGGCCCCTTCGGCCATGACGAAACCGTCACGGTCGCGATCAAAGGGACGCGAGGCCTCCTGAGGGTGCTCGGCAAAGCCCGTGGACAGTGCGCGGGCGGCGGCAAAACAGCCCAGGGTCACACGGTCTATCGCCGCTTCGGTACCGCCACATATAGCGATATCCGCCTCACCGCTTCTGATGAGCCTGGCCGCATCTCCAATGGCTTGCACCCCGGCGGCACAAGCCGTTACAGGCGCACCGAGAGGCCCCTTGAGTGCATGCCGGATAGAAACGTGCCCGGCCGCCATGTTGGCGAGAAAGGCCGGCGCGGTGAATGGCGACAAGCGGCGCGGCCCACGCCCATCGGTGGTGCGTACAGCGTCGGCAATTGCGCCAAAGCCACCGACGCCCGATGAAATGATCGTCGCGGTGCGTTCCTGGTCTGAGGCTTGCGTCGGATGCCAGCCTGCCTGCGCCAGGGCTTCATCGGCGGCGACCAGGGCAAACTCGATGAAACGGTCCATCTTCTTGCGATCCTTGACCGAGATGAAGCGCTCGGGGTCATACCCCGCAACGGCATCCTCTTGCAGAGACGGCACCTGGCCGCCCACCGCAACGCCGGTACCCTCGGTGATATCGCCAGACAGGTTACGGATACCGGAGCGTCCTGCCAGCAACCTCTGCCAGACTTCTTCCACTGCACAACCCAGGGGGCTGACAATGCCCATGCCTGTGACGACGATTCGCTTTTGACCTTCGGCAGTCATCATAAAAACCTCTTCATTTCTCAGTCGACATCCACTGACAACAGCATGCGTCTGCTGACTTACGCCAGCCTCGCTGTTTCAGTTTGGACCTGTTTGTCAGGATGGATCTTGAACCAGATGGAATACATCGCCGGCAGAAACACCAGCGTCATGATGGTGCCGACGAAGGTCCCTCCGATCAGCGTGTAGGCCAGCGTCCCCCAGAACACGGAGTGTGTCAGGGGGATGAATGCCAGGATGGCCGCCAGCGCCGTCAGCAGCACCGGCCGGGCCCGTTGCACGGTGGCCTCGATCACCGCGTGGAACGGGTCCAGCCCTTCTTGCGCGTTGTGGTGGATTTGCCCAATCAAAATCAGCGTATTGCGCATCAAAATACCCGAGAGCGCGATCAGGCCGACCAGGGCGTTGATTCCAAACGGCTGCTGGAAGATCAGCAAGGTCGGCACCACGCCAATCAATCCCAGCGGCGCGGTGAAGAACACCATGACCATCGCCGAGATTGAGCGTACCTGGAGGATGATGATCAGCAGCGTCAGGGCAACCATGATCGGCAGCAGCGGCACGATCGCCTGGCCGGCCTTGCCCGACTCCTCGATGGCCCCCGCCTGCTCGATCCGGTACCCGTCAGGAAGGGTGTCCATGATCGGCTGCAGTTGTTTGAGGATTGCGCTCGATACGTCCGGTGGCTGCAAGCCTTCGGCAATGTCGCCGCGCACGGTAATGGTCGGCGTGCGATCACGCCGCCGCAGGATTGGGTCCTCCATGCGCACATCCACCTCGCCGACCTGGGACAGCGGAATACGCTGTCCCGCCGTGCCCACCAGGGTAAAACCTTCGATCTTGGCGGGATCGAGTCGAATATCACCTGCGGCGCGACCAACCACTTGCACCGAACGGATGTCCTCGCGAACCGCCGTAATCGGCACCCCCGTGAGCAGGAACTGCAACTGCTGGGCGACGGCATTCGAGGTCAGGCCCACCGCCTGCAAACGATCTTGATCAAGACTGAAATGCAGCGTCGGCGTCAGTGGCCCCCAGTCGGTATTGACGGTCCGCATCATCGGGCTCGCTTGCATGACGTCCTGTACCCGACCGGCGATCTCGCGCAACGTTGACGGATCGGGGCCCATGACCCGGTAAGCCACGGGGAATGGCGAATACGGACCAAACACCAGTTGAGTCACCCGCACCCGCGCCTGCGGGGCAAGCCCTTCGGCGACCGCTTCGCGAAGACGGAACTTGAGGGTTTCACGGGCCTCCTGGCTGCTCGTCAGCACCACAATCTTGGCGAAGGACGGGTCAGGAAGCTCCGGCGCCATCGCCAGGTAGAAGCGTGGCGCACCTTGACCGATATAGGCGGTGACGATTTTCGCCTCATCCTGCTTTTGCAACCAGGCCTCGACCTTGGCCGTGGCGGCGCTGGTCTGCTCGATGGAGGTTCCATAGGGCATCTGCACCTCGACCATCACCTCGGGACGGTCTGAGGTCGGGAAGAATTGCTTCTTGACCAGGCCCATGCCGAGAATCGCCACGACAAATGTCGCGACCACGGTGCCGGCCACCCACCATTTGCGCGCGATGACGCGGGTCAGGAGCTGGCGAAAGCGATTGTAATGACGCGTGTTGTAGATAGCCGCGTGACCGCCCTCGACCGGCTTGATATCCGGCAATAGCTTCACCCCAAGATAAGGGGTAAAAGCCACCGCGACGACCCAGGAGGCGATCAGGGCGATGCCGACGATCCAGAACATGTTGCTGGTGTATTCGCCGGCGGTCGATTGCGCAAAGCCGTTGGGCATGAAGCCAATCGCCGTCACCAGGGTACCGGACAGCATCGGCGCGGCGGTGTGGCTCCAGGCATACGCGGACGCTTTGATCCGGTCGTAGCCCTCCTCCATCTTTACCACCATCATTTCGATCGCGATGATCGCGTCGTCCACCAACAGCCCAAGCGCCAGGATCAGCGAACCCAGGGTAATCCGGTCGAAGTTCTTTCCGGTGGCCGCCATCACCACAAACACTATCGCCAGCGTCAACGGTACGGCGGCTGCGACCACAACGCCTACACGCCAGCCCATGCTGAGAAAGCAAACGAGCATGACAACCAGCAGCGCGACAAAAAACTTGACCATGAACTCACCGACGGCCGAGTCGATGTTCACGGCTTGATCGGTGACCTTGGTCAGCGTCATGCCCAGTGGCATGCCTTCATTGATCTTGGTCGTCTCGGCGTCCAGTGCCTTGCCCAGGTCCAGGCCGTTCCAGCCCTCGCGCATTATGATCCCCAGCAGCAGCGCCTCTTCGCCGTTATTGCGAACCAGGAAAGTGGCCGGATCTTCATATCCGCGCTCGACTGTCGCGACATCCGAGAGCTTCAGCGTGCGCCCCTGGATCGCAAGCGGTGTGTCGCGAATTTTCGCCAATTTATCGAAGGCACCGTCCACCCGCAGGACGACTTGCGGCCCTTTGGTTTCGATCGAGCCAGCAGGCGTGAGCAGATTCTGGCTGTTCAGCGCGGCGAAGATATCCTGGGGCGAGACGCCCAAGGTCGCCAGTCGATCATGGGAGAACGACACAAAGATTCGCTCGGGCTGCTCACCGATGATGTTGACCTTCTTCACGCCCGCCACATGCAACAGGCGCTGGCGCAACGCTTCGGCATCTCGCACCAGCAGGCGCTGCGGTTCGCCTTTGGCCTTCAGGGCGAACAGCGCGAAGGTAACGTCCGAATACTCGTCATTGACCATCGGCCCAATGACGCCCGCCGGCAGCCGAGTGGCCTCATCGTCGAGTTTCTTGCGCGCCTGATAGAACTCCTCCTGCACTTGCGAGGGTGGCGTGCGATCGACCAGCGAGACCATGGTGAAAGCCAGACCTGGACGGGTGTAGGTTTCCGTGCGGTCGTACCATTTCAGTTCTTGCAGGCGCTTTTCCAGCGGCTCGGCGACTTGGTCCTGCATCTCCTGGGCAGTCGCGCCCGGCCATGCAGTGATGACGGTCAACTGCTTGACCGTAAACGGCGGGTCCTCGGCACGCCCCAACTGGAAGAACGCCAAGGTACCCGCGACGGCAATCAGAAAGATCAGGAACACGGTAATGGAGCGCTCGCGAACGGCGAGTGCCGATAAATTGAGACTCATTGACGGCCCCCGGCAACCTTCACGTCACCCTGTGGGCTCAGTCGCACTTCCTCGCCATCGCGCAGTAGATGCGCGCCCAGCGCGACAATGCGCTCGCCAACCTTGAGCTCACCTGCAACTCGGGCAGCGTCGTCACTCAAGCCCAGGACCTGAACAGGCCGCCAGCTGACTTTCGCCGGTTCGCCGGCAATGACCCACACACCGGTTCCATTGCCTGGGTCATAGAGGGCAGCGATCGGAACTTGCAGGACCGGCCCTTGCGCGGCGTCTTCGGCGATCCGAAGGGTGACGGTCGAACCCAGCGGCGCATTGGCCAGCCCGCCCGCCAATACATACCGCGCCTCAAAGGTGCGTGTCACAGGGTCAGCCGAATCCGACAGCAGCCTCAGCTTGGCAGTGACAGCAGCCGAGGTGTTGCCGTAAAGCGTCGCCTGAGCGGTGGACCCTGCGGCCGGACGCAAGGTTTCTGGCAATTGCACGATGGCTTCGCGCTGACCGGCCCGTGCCAGTCGAACCACCGGCTGCCCAGGGCTGACCACCTGCCCGGGTTCGGCGAGCGTCTCCATGACAACGCCATCGGCGTCTGCCAGCAGTACGGCATAGCCCGACGCATTCCGGGCCACGTCAGCCTGAGCTTGCGCGGCGCTGAGTTGTGCCTTCGCGGTATCGGCTGCGGCTTTGATCTGATCGTAGCCAGATGCGGAAATGGCGCCTGCGGCCACCAGCTCACGATAACGAGCCTCGTCATCTGCGGTCTGTTTGGCTCGGGCTTTGGCGGCAGTGACCGCTTCTTGCTGCGCTCGTGCTTGCAAGCCTAAGTCGATGGGATCCAGACGCATGAGCGGCTGACCACGCTTGACGGTCTGCCCGGTATCGACCAGACGCTCAAGCACTTTGCCCGACACTCGGAAACCCAAGTCACTCTGGACGCGAGCCGCCACGACTCCGGTGAATGAACGCCAGAGGCCGGACGAATCCTGAACTTCAGAGACCCTCACCAAAGGAGCGAGCGTGCGCGGATCTTGGACGGTGGAAGAGTCGCCACACGCCGTCAGGACGAGAGGCAACAAGCAAGCGGCAAGGGTGACAGGTCGAAGCCGGCGCATAGATTCCCTACTTAAAGAATAGAAACAGGTGTCACATTCTCTGGCGCGTGACCAATACTGTCAATGGTCACAACTATTGCGGCCAGAGACTAAATTACAATTATCTCAACACTTATTGCGACCATAGCCCCCAGCGAGAGCCCCCACCATGAGGAGCTCATTGACAGAAAGTGACCAATATATAATATGGTCACAAATCAATCTCCACTTCAGGAATCTCCATGTCGCCACTCCACCCCGCTGCTCTGATACTGAGTGCCAGCTTGATGGCAGGCTGCGCCGTTGGTCCGGACTATCACCGTCCGGACACTGCGCTATCGGACCGTTTCCTCGGTCAGCCCTCTGTCGAACAGCGGCCCGCGACGATGCCGGCCAGTCTCGTAGCTTGGTGGGAAGGCTTTGATGACCCAGCGCTGACCGAATTCGTCGCCAAGGCACTTGAGCAGAACCTGGACCTGGCGCAGGCCTCGGCGCGCGTCGCGCAGGCGCGGGCCGGCCTGGGTGCGGCCAATGCTGCTTTGCTGCCCTCGGGCAATATCAGCGGCCAGGCCGCGCGCGCCTATCAGTCAGTCGAAACCCCACTCGGCCAGGTGCTGAATTCAACGCCTGGCTATGATCGGTATGGAAGCGCTTACGAACTCAACCTCGGGGCCAGTTGGGAGGTCGATTTGTTTGGCAGCCTGCGCCGGTCACGCGAGGCCGCCCTGGCCGAATACCAGGCGTCCGCAGCGGGCGCCACGGCCACCCGCCTGGCCGTCGCTGCGCAGACCGCCGACATCTACATCACTGTCCGCGGATTGCAGACCCGTTTGGGCATTGCGAACCAACAGGTCAAAACGCAACAGGAACTGCTGGAGAAGGTCCAACTGCTCTACAGCAAGGGCCTCGCCGCCAGCTATCAGGTTCGCCAGACCGAGGGCGCCTTGGCACAGGTCCAAGCGACAGTGCCGGTCCTGCAAATTGGCCTGGATGCTGCGATGAACGCACTGGACATCATGCTCGGCACGCCGCCCGGCACGCATCGCACACAACTGGCCAATGCGCGGAGCATTCCTCTGGCACCCCAGATAACCGCCATGGGAACGCCTGCCGATCTGCTGCGCCGCCGGCCCGATCTCATCGTGGCCGAGCGCCGTCTAGCGGCCTCCAATGCACGCATCGCAGAGGCCGTTGCTGAGTACTATCCAAAATTCTCCCTCAGCGCGCTGCTCGGTAGCGCCACCGCCGTATCCGCCGGCAACCTTTTTACCGGCGGCGCCAGCCAGTCGGCGGGTGTATTGGGACTGCGCTGGAGGCTCTTCGACTTTGGCCGTATCAACGCACAGATCGATCAAGCCAAGGGGCAGGAAGCCGAGGCCCTGGCCGCTTATCGCCAGTCCGCGCTGCGCGCCAGCGAGGATGTCGAGAACGCGTTCTCCTCGTTGGTCAATCGCGAAGCCCAGGCAACCACCCTCACCGCAGCAGAGACGGCCCTGACTCAGGCTCGTCAATCCTCGTTCATTGCCTATGAGAAAGGCACCGCCAGTCTCATCGACGTCCTGCAAGCCGACGAAACACTGCTGCGAGCTTCCGATGCCCGAGCGCAAGCGCGAACCGAATCGGCACGAGCGGCGGTCGCCGCGTTCAGGGCACTGGGTGGTGGCTGGCAGCCTTCTCACGCCGAGCCTGTGGCAAGTCGATGACGTAACCAGGTGACGTGGCACCACCTGCGCGCCCTCCTCCTTCAGCTAAAACCAGCAGAGAACAGCAATATGAAAACGAACGATAACTCTTGGGTGCTCATCACGGGCGCGTCGAGCGGATTTGGCGAGGAGTTTGCCCGGCAGTACGCAGCACAAGGGAAATCGCTGGTCCTGGTAGCACGCCGCTTGGATAAACTTCAAGCCCTGTCGGCGCAGTTGCGCGAACGCTTCGACGTTGAGGTGCTCGTCGAGCAAGTCGACCTGTCCTCGATTTCGGCGATCATCGAACTGTATCAGCGACTGAGCGAGCGCGGTGTCGTGATCGATGTGCTCATCAACAATGCCGGTCATGGCTTGCAAGGGCCCTTTCTGGATCAATCCGTAGAACAATCCCTGGCCATGATCGATTTGGACATCGCCAGCCTTACAGCCCTGACGCGCCTCTTCGCGACTGACATGCGGGCCCGAAAACGCGGACATATCCTGATGGTTGCCAGCCTGCTGGCCTTCCAGGGGGTGAAGAATTTCGCCGTTTACTCTGCCGCAAAGGCCTATGTGCTTCGCTTCTCTGACGCGCTTCATCGTGAACTCAAAACCGACGGCGTCGTCGTGACCGCACTTTGCCCCGGGATGTCGGACACCGGATTTGCACAAAGCGCCAGGCAAAAACTCACACCGGCCCTGAAAATGGTGATGATGCAGCCCCAGCCCGTTGTCGCTGCGGGAATCCGTGCGCTGCAAGCCGGACGCATGAGTGTCGTGCCAGGCTTTGGCAACAAAGCGATTACGGTCTTGACCTGGGCCACGCCTCGCCGGTTTCACCAAGGCATCATGGCGCACGTCATGGGCGTCTGAGTGGGCGATGTGAAGGCCTTCCCGAAGGGAAAGGAATGCCTACAAAAAGGCCGGAGGCAACCTGTGCCCCCGGCCTTTTCGTTATCGTAAAGCGGCAATCAATCAGAAGCGATAGCTGACAGAGGCACCGAGGCCGCTGGCACTGTTCTTATACGTGGAGCTGTAGGCGCCCCGGGTCGCTGAGGTGTGATTGACCTGCACGCTCTCTTCCCACAGATAAGAATAGGCAACGTCGATCGTGACATCGTCCACCGGCGTCCAGCCTGCACCGAAGCTGATCACCGTCCGGTCGCCCGTAGGAATACGTGGCCCGCGGTCGGTGTTGTTGACGGGCGACTGGTCGACCGACAAGCCTGCGCGAAGCACCCACTGGTTGTTCAATCGGTACGCCGTACCGATGGCGTGGGCCCACGTGTCATGCCAGTTCTGCTCTTCGGCAACGGTGCCCAGCGAGCCACTGAGCAAAGGAGGCAAACCCGAGTTCTGGATGACCAACTCCTTGAAGCGACTCCAGCGTGTCCAGGTGGTCCCCGCATAAAGCGTCCAGTCATCGTTGAGCTGATGAGTCACCGAGAAGTCCACCGACTCCGGTGTATCCACATCCAGCGAAGCGTCATAGCTCTGGCCGCTGACGCCCAGCAAGCTGAAGACTCCACCAGTAACCTTAGTCTTGGCGTCCAAGTGGTAACTGACTTTGGAGTGGTACGTCAGACCTAAGCGGGTTCGGTCAGTAGCCTGCACCAGGATCCCCGCGTTGAAACCCAGGGCCGTGTCGTCGCCGGTACTTTTGAGTTTTCCATCATTGCGCCCAGGGCTGAGTGGATTGGGCACCATCCCGGACAACTCACCGCTGATACGGTTGATGGTAGGACCGAACCCGATCGACACTTTGTCGTTAAAGGCATAGCTGATAGTGGGCTGGAACGTGAGGGTCGTGACCTCGCTTTTGTTGGCGTAATAACGCCCGGCGAAACCGCTGCCATAGTCGGTAATCAGGCCGAAAGGAACATAAAAACCAATACCGAACGCCCAGTGCTCATCAATGGGTTTGACGTAGTAACCCATCGGCACCGTGGTCGCTGGCACCATATCGCCGTCCTGCTGGCCACCGAAGGTGCTGCGAGTCTGGCTGATGTCGGACTTGGCGAAAAGCGTCGCCGCCCCCAGACTGACCTGCTCCCTCTTCAAGCGAGACATGCCCGCCGGATTGCCAAAAACGGTGCTCGCATCTTCAGCAGAAGACGAGCGACCGGCAAACCCGGATCCCATCCCACTGATACTTTGCTCATTAAGCGCGAAACCGCTCGCCAGCACATGAGAAGTGGCGAGCGCAATAGCGAGACCTAGCGGGGTCTTGAGCCATATTTTTTTCATTATTAGAACTCTTACAGCAGTAGCTGAGGTGAATGAAGCGGGTGGTTGTGTTATGTGAAAATTGCCACGGTCTGACGCGCCCAAAGCACTCGTCGACCGCTTTCGTCCCAGATTTCCATATCTTGCAATGAGTAACCTTCCAGAGCCTGCTGGCTGAAAGAACTGATGAGAAACCATTCACCAGCAACGGCCGGCTGCGGTAGATCAATCATCCAGGACGCAGAGCTGATGGCGGCGGGCTCGGTGAAGCAGGTCATGGCGGCCGGCGGCAAGCTGTCAGCGAGCGCAACCAAGGCGACGGCCGGGTCCACGCCCTGTGCATCCAGGTGGCGCACCCACATCAACAGTTCGGGATTTTCTGCGCCAGATACTGGCAATGAACCGCCCGCCGCGCGCATCTCGAAGTTATGGGCGCAAGCCGGTGCGACGTTGCTATCCAGAACCAGCGTGGAGTATTTGGATGGCCCCTCTACAAGCGGTCTTCCCCAGGAGTTGTGGCTGATTTTGCTTTCGCGCGGCTGAGCGAATAACAGCGTGGTGCGCAGCGCCAGGTCATCGCCCGACATACAGTCGACCGCTACCGAGGTGACTGACCGCCCTTGACGCAACACGCTGGTTTCGAATGTCTGGGCCTGTGTGACAGGACCAATGAACGACACCTGGGCTGACCTGAACGGCGGTAAATCTGTCGGACACTCACGCAAAACCGCTTGCAGCGACAGCGCCGCAGACAGGCCCCCAAAGACAGTGCGCCCCTGTAGCCAGTTGGGTGGTGCAATAAAAGGTGAGTCTGGATCGAATTGCTGCAGCATCTGGGCAAAGCTGGTCATATCAACGCTCCCCTGAACTGACCGGTCGTGATCCCCACCAAGCAGCACGCAGGCGTCGCCCTCTCCCAATCGAAACGGGTGGATGGAATGGCGGCGCTGGATCATGGCGATCTCTTGAGAACAGATGCGCCATACTTATTCATGTGACCATTTGTGTCAACAGTCACAATTCAGACAAATAGATACCTTCACTCAGAAGGTAAAATCGCAGGGACCACGCGGGAATAGGTTGCAACGGCAATGCAACCCTCAGCCGAAGCTCAGGGCATGAGGCTACGCAGGATGAGATTGGAGGTGAGCGTCGGGGCATCCTCGATGCGATCGAGGTTGTACTGCAATAGCAAAGGATTGACGAAAGGCTGGAGCGCCAGATGTATCGCGTCTACCGTCTCGTCCAGTGGCGTCCTGCGCTCGAACTCACCGAGCTCTCGCCCCTCTCGTACGATCTGCAGAACAAAGTCTTTGATCCGGGCATTATAAACCTGCGAGCTTGGCCAACGCTCCGAGGCCGAGAACGCGGCGATGTCGTAAAGCTTGCGGTCGTTGAAGAACAGGTCCGCGCCCGTGACCATCAGTGTTTTGACCATGCGTCTAAAGCGCTCCGTAGGTGAGAGGCCTTCCACGTTGATGGCCTGCTCCACGGCGGCAACGATTTGCGCCAGACAATTTTTGCAAATGGCTTCGCCGATTGCCTGCTTGGAATCAAAGAACTTGTAGATGTAAGCCTTGGAAAACCCGATGGCCTTGGCCAGGTCGGACACCGTGGTCTTGCCGTAACCGTATTGACTGAAATGCTCATTGGCCGCCGCGACAATCTGGTCTCGGATGTCATGGTCGACTGGGCCACGGACGCTGGGGGATATTGGCTGGTTCATGCGGTCAGCTTACTCACCTCAAAGGCGGTTGACAACTTGTGACCACATTGTAATTAAGTCACATATCTGGCGATTTGGCTGGATAGCCGTTTGCATGTCAGGAGCTGCCATCGGCGCAACTGCCCTGCTGTACTGGGTCTATCTGGGACTCGCTTCCAAATGATTTCCTGACATCTGGTGCTCATCACTGCGTCTGCGGACCATCGAGCGGAACATCAAGGATGAAGGTTGCGCCCTGTCCAGCCCCGTCGCTGTGCACGGTCAAGCTGCCCCCCATTTCCTGCGCGGCCAGCGCGCAGCTGTGCAGGCCGAAACCGTGACCGTCTTTGCGAGTAGTGAAGCCATGGGAAAAGAGCCGCGCCAGATGCTCTGGTGCAATCCCATTGCCGTTGTCGGTCACGGTGATACGCAATGCTGGCCCGTCAGCCAGCAAGGCGCTGAACGTGATGCACGGGCTGCGATCGATCACGCCGTTCATTGCTTGTTTGGCATTGCGGATCAGGTTCACCAGAATCAGCAGCATCCGGTGCCGGTCCAGCGGCAGCAAGGGCAAGTCGGCAATGTCCTTGACCACCGTCACCTCCTGGCGCGCCAGTGATCCAGCACTCATGCGCAAGGCATCATCGATCAACTCCGGGACCGGTACTGTCTCGACGATACTGACAGCAACGGCATAGGACTGCTGGGCAGCGACAATGGTTTTGATGTGGTCAATGCCCTTGGTGAGTTGCCCGAGCTCTTCGATAATGCCCTGTTGCTCTATCGCCACCACCTCCGCCAGCTTGAGCAGGTAGCCGGGCAGCATCTTTCCTTTGTGGTCTGTGGTGAGAAAATCGCTCAAGTCATGGACGTGTTCGTTCATCATCTGAGCCACCTTGCCCAGCCCCTGGGCTTTGGAGGTGCGCATCAGGCTGCTGACCAGTTCTGCCGATACGTTCACACTGTTAAGGACGTTGCCGACGTTGTGCAGCACAGTCGTAGCGATTTCGGCCATGCCCGCCTGACGGGATTTTGCATGCAGTTCGGTTTGCACGTGACTCATGCGGAGCGCCGCGCGCACGCGAGCCATGAGCTCCAGCGGCGAGAAGGGTTTGGCGATATAGTCATCGGCGCCACTCTCCAGCCCGGAGACGCAGGCCTCGCTACCGCCACGGGCGGTCACCAGGATCACCGGTAAATGGGCAAAACCGGCGCTGGCTTTGATTCTGGCTGTCAGGCCAAAGCCATCGAGTTTCGGCATCATCACATCCGAAACGACCACATCGATGGGTCGACGCTGCAGGAGTGCCCAGGCCTGCTCGCCATCAACTGCGGTGGCGACGATGTAATCGTTTTGCAAAAGTTCTCTGAGATAGCTGAGCATTTCCGGGCTGTCGTCGACCACCAGCACTCTGGATCGCAAGGCGTGTTCCGGGTGCTGCTCGTCACCTGCGCCTTGCGTCACGACTTGGTCGTTGCGACTGCCTTGGTGGCCGTCGTCGAAACGCAAGTGGCGCTGCTCAATAGTGCTTGTTGTGCTCGATGACGATCGCTCCTGCATATTGCTGGCTTCGCTCGGCACGGTGTTTTGCTCGGCCCCCAGCGGAAGTCGAACAAAGAAGCACGAACCCCGTCCAGGCTCGCTGTTCACGCCCACTTCGCCCCCCATCAGTTCGGCCAGATCCTTGACCAGGGCCAGACCGATGCCTGTGCCGCTGTAGTGGCGCGTGGCGGAGTTTTCGATCTGGGAAAAACGCTGGAACAGCAACGGCAGTTTGTCAGGCGCAATGCCGATCCCCGAGTCTTGCACCGCGAGTTCAAAACGCTCGCCATCAATCAGCGTCACTGCCAGGTGCACGGTGCCGCCAGCGGACGTAAACTTGATGGCATTGCTCACCAGGTTGAGAAGAATCTTCTCGAAGTGTCGGGGGTCCAGGAACACCGTGCCGAGCGCAGGATCGATGCTGCTGGTCAGGGTGCAGCCTTTGCCCTCGGCCACCATGGCGGCATCCTCGGCCAGCACACCCACCATCTTGTTCAAGTCAATTGGCGCCGGACACACCTCAAACTTGCCCGCTTCGGCTTTGGAGAAATCGAGAATGTCATTCACCCGGTTCATCAAGCGCAGTGCGTTGCGTTGGGCGCGGTCGATTTGCACATGCCAGTCCGCCGGCGGGATGGACGCCGCCGAGAGCTGCTCCAGGGGGGCGAGAATGAGGGTCAGGGGGGTGCGCAGTTCGTGGCTGACCGTGGCGACGAAATCGCTCTTTGCCTGGTTGGCCGTCTCGGCTTGATTGCGCGCCTGAATGAGCTCGACGGCCTGCGCCTCCAGCACCTCGGTCTGTTGATGCAGCGTGTCGGTCCGTTCGGCGACCATTCTCTCCAAGGAGGCCTGCACTTGCTGTCGTTCGGCTTCAGCCTCAGCCTCCAGCACCCGGATGCGCAGGGCATTCTCCTGGAACACCCGTACGGCGCGGGTCATGATTCCAATCTCGTCACCGCGTCCGGCACTGGCGATCTCGGCGTTCAGGTCGCCGGCCGCAAGCCTGCGCATGACCGAGGCCAGGGCCACGATGGGCTGTGCGATAAATCGCGACGTGCTCCAGGCGATGGCGCCGGCTAGCAGGATGGCGACGGTACCTGCAATTATCGTCGCAAGCATGCCGCGATCATTGTGGACCAAGGCGTCGGAACGCGCTTGACCCGCGAAGCGCGCAACCAACTGGCCGGCGCTGCGAGCCTCGTCGCGAACCTGATCGCGTGCATCGCTCAAAGCGTTGCTCGCCTGATGGAACCTGGCGAACGCCGCCCGGTAGCCGGCAATCTGATCGCTGACCGTCAGGGGCGTAGCCTTGGCTTGTAGCCCCACGGACGAAGGCAGAACGCGCGCGAGACGGGAAAGTTCATCAAGGATGTGGCCGACAGAGCTGGCGACCTCCGCTGACGGTGACAGGCGAAACGACAGGGTCTGCGCCTCCAGGGTGGCAACACGCTCGGCGAAACGCTTGGACAACGCGGCGGCATTGTGCAGCAAGCCGGTGGCTGCCTGAATGTCGCTTGCATCATGAGCAACGCGCCCATCCACCTCACTCAACATTGCCTCGAGGTGCTCGACCACATCCCCGACGACGGCGAGCTGCCGCAACGCCTCGCCTCCCCGCAACTTGGGCGCCTCGCCAAGGTGCTCTACCGTCACGCAGGTAGCAACGACCGCTGTTGCCAACTGGTCCAGGGGCTCTCTCTCCTGCGGCTCCCCCATCACCTCGCGCAATTGCTCGACCACCGGCGGGAGTGCCGCGCAAGCGCTGTGCGCCGCGGCCGCCCCATCACCGGTCACCAGCATCTTGGCCACATTGGCGATGATGATCCGTTCGCCGTTGCGCAGGATATCCAGGATGCGATGGGCGCTTTCAATGTTGCTCACCTGCGCCTGGTGCTCAGCGGTGCGGGCGTCAAGCCCCTTCAGCCCATCGGCGATGCCCTGTTCGACCAGGATCGTCGCCTCTCGCATCCGGCCGTAGTGGGCTGTCATGTTCTCCGTTTCGCCATCCATGGTCAGGGTCGCCGCCCGCAAAGCGGCGATCGCCGCGGCGAGCCTGTCCAGACCGCCCTTGAGCGATTGCGCCTCTGCCACCGCAATGGCGGTAAGGCCGGCAATAGCGGTCGCCACCATGCCTTCGGCTTGGGAGAGGCTTTCCTGGTCGCGGGTGGCGATGAAGTTTTCCACCCGCTCGGTGGCCCCGTTGACCGAGGCCAGAATTTCTGCGGAATGGCTGGCCGAATCCACCGAACGAACCATGCCTCGCAGGCCATAGAGGTTGACTAGCGACACCGCCAGCATCAGAAACACCAGTGCGGCGACTGCCAGCCCGATCCTGACGGCAATGGGCCTGTCTGTGGTGGGCCTGAATGTCAGCACCGCGCCTCGCCTCCTCGCTCCCCGCCCACCACTACTGCTTCGTCACCTCCGGCAAAGGCGTCGGCGGCGCCGTATGGTTGACGGCCGCGTCGATCATCGCCGCAACGGAAGCCTGGCTGTAGAAAGGATTGGCGGCGCCGCCCACAGGCATAGTGGCGAGCCAGGCGTCCAGGTCCTTCGCATCGATGCGTACCAGCGGCACCTCGACGAACTTCGGCACTTGCTTGCCCGCCAGAATCTGCTGGGCCACCCAGAACCCCACCTGGGAGACGCTTGGGGAGGCGGAGACCGAGACGGTCTCGTAGCCATTGGCATCGCGCTCCTGCTTCCACAGGGCAAGTTCGTCCTGACGGTTCCCCATCACAATAATCGGCAAAGGGCGCCCCGCCGCCTTGAACGCCATGGCCGCGCCGTAGCCGTCGCCCCCCTGAGTCGCGACGGCATCAATGCTGGGAAGCGACGGCAGTGCCAGCGCCACCTCCTTGCGTGCGACGGACGCCGTCCAGTTCCCGTACACGGTCTTGGCGAACTTCAGGCCCGGGTAGTCGCTGGCGGCTTTGCGAATGCCGTCACTGATGTTTTTATCGGTGGCATCGCCGGCAATGCCGCGGATCTCCAGCAGTGTTCCGTTCCCCTTGAGACGCTCGGCGATATAATCCATTTCCACGCGGCCCATGGCGGACCAGTTGTAGTCCACGGTATAGACGCAGCTTTCGGTGACCAGACTGGCCATGACGACCACCACGATGCCAGCGTTGCATGCATCGCGAATCACCCCGTTGAGGGCCGTGTCGGACGCGGCCAGGATGACGATGGCGTTCACGCCTTTGACGATCATGTCCTGGATATGGGCCGCCTGTTCCGCTGCGGAGTTATTGGCGCTGACCACCGGAGCCTCGCGGATCAAGCCATCCTTTTGGGCTTGGGCCGCCACCTCCTGCCAGTTGCGCACCATCACTTTGCGGAAATCACTGCCCGCGTAGGAGTTGCTGAAGGCAATGCTATAGCTTGAGGTAGGGCCGCCGGCGATGCCGCCATCGGCAGCTTGGGCTGGATTGGCGACAACCATCGCCAGCCCGGTCACGCAGCCGGCGAGGCGCCATAAGATTTTGTGGAGTGGTTTAGTGTTCATGCGGCTCTCCATGTCCTTGGGATTTACCAAAAGTAATCCACCTGCATTTGCCGACAGTCTGGATCGACTGCTCGACCTGGTTGGAGAAGTCGGCCTTCAGATTGGAGATCGTCGACCCTGTGAATGAAGCGCCCAAACGCTCACGAACTGAGGAGATATTGCCCATTGATCAAGCTGCGCCCATGGGCACCGGTTACCGGATTGCTCATTCGGTCATTCCAATCATAGAACCGGGCACGAAGAACCAGAGACATACAGACTCCTTTCCTTGGCGGCTGAAAACCGAAATCAGTACATTGCCTGCAGTGACACTGAGCATAGTCTCAAGGTGCCCACTTCGCTCGCGGCCATGAAGGATTTCAGCGAGACTCTGCTTGTCGTGATGGGCGGGAGTCGACCAACAGAGCAGATCCTAACCTTCCTCCTTGGCCTCAAGCGCACGGTAGTGGTCAATCTTGACTTGCAGTGCAGCAACGGCCTTTTGCATGGCAGCAACTTCGGCCTGTACATCCTGTAAATGGCTCTCCAGCATCTGGCGGCGTTCGGTAATCGTTGAGTCCCCAGCGCTGCGCAGCTTGGCGAATGTTTGCATTTTGCCGATGGTCATGTGAGTGGTGCGTAAACGCAGCAAAAACTCCAGCCACGCCATATCAGTCTGCGCATAAAGCCGTTGCCCGCCGGCCGCACGGGCGACCGGCGCCAACAGGCCGATGCGTTCGTAGTAGCGCAGGGTATAGGCCGTAAGGCCAGTGCGCTTGGCGACCTGGTCAATCGTCTGGTAGGCGTTCATAAGCACAATCCTTGGCCATCGGTGTTCGGTAATGCACCCGTCCCGCTCACTCGGGAGGTGCGGCAACAATTTTGATGCCTCGTTTGGCAAACACTTCCCGCGCTGCGCTGATGCCATTCAACGCGCTTGGAAAACCAGCATACACCGCCATCTGGATGATGATTTCAACGATCTCCTCAGGTTTACAACCCACATTCAGCGCCCCCTCTATATGCACCTTGAGTTGAGGTTGCGCGTTCCCCAATGCGGTGAGGGCCGCGATGGTTGCCAGCTCGCGTGTGCACAGAGCAACACCAGGCCTGGAAAACACATCACCATAGGCGAAATCGACTATCCATTCACCCAGCTCGGGCGAGATATCGCTAAGCGACTTGACCACGTTGTTGCCGGTGGTCCCGGTGATTCTTTCCAGGGTCTCGACCCCTTTCACTCGTCGACTATCCGGTTCAGTTGCCGACGCCGGAATTGCGATTGCTGAAAGCACGAGCCCGGTTACAGCGCTCAGTTTTTTTAATGTCATGACCTGTCTCCTTGTTTAAGCCGCGCAACGGACCTGGCCGTTTTGGCGGTGCAACAAGGAGGCTATTGGTTAGAGCGCGCTCTAAGTCAAGCGCCAGTTGCTTTCAGCTAAAAGGGCCCGCAGCTAAAGGGAGCCCCCCTCACATCATCGTCACACCACCGCAGTTGCAACCGTTCTGGAACGCCAGGCAAAAGCCAACACCATCAACAGCCCCAGACCCGCCATTGCCGCTCCAGCCAGGGAAATCGCCGGATAACCCAGCCCGGTATTGATCACCGCTCCGCCCAGCGCCGCACCCATCGCGTTACCCAAGTTGAAGGCGCCGATGTTCACCGCCGAGGCCAGATTGGGTGCGTCCTTGGCGGCTTCCATGACGCGCATCTGTAGCGGCGGCACCAGGGCGAAGCTGGCGATCCCCCATATCAGGATGGCAACGGCGGCCGGCAGCGGCCAACGCATCAATACGGTGAATGCCAACAAGACGAGAATCAGCACGCTCAGTGAAACGATCAGGGTGCGATCTATCGAGCGGTCGGCGGCCTTGCCGCCCCACATGTTGCCCAGCGTCAACCCCACACCGAACAGCATCAGCATGGCGGTGATGTAGGCGGTTGATGCATGGGTTTCGCTGCTGAGGATCGGCGCGATGTAGGTGAAGACGGTAAACATTGCACCCGAGCCGACTACGGTCAGGGCCAATGCACCCAGCACCGGTCCACGACCCAGCACCCGAATTTCGGCCATTACACCGACGCTTTGTGGCGCCTGCAGGTTCGGTAGCGCGAACCACAACGCGGCCATGGTTACCACGCCGAGTCCGGTAATACCCCAGAATGCGGTGCGCCAGCCGAACAGTTCGCCAAACCAGGCGGCCAGCGGCACACCGCCGATGGTGGCCAGGGTCAGGCCCAAGAACATGGCCGCAACCGCCCCGGCGCGTTTCTCCGGGGCGACCACGCTAGCGGCGACGATGGAGCCGACGCCAAAGAACGCACCGTGGTTCAGTGAGGTCACCACTCTGGCAACCATCAGGCTGTAGTAATCGGTAGCCAGGGCTGACATCAGATTACCCAGGGTAAAAATCGCCATGAGTCCGATCAGCAGATAGCGCCGGGGAATCCTGCCGGTGGTCAGGGTCATCAGCGGCGCGCCGAGCAATACGCCCAAGGCGTAGGCACTGACCAACAAACCTGCGGCGGGAATGGATACGCCGAGATCCGCAGCGATGCCCGGCAACATGCCCATGGGGGCGAACTCGGTAACGCCGATGCCAAAGGCACCAATGGCGAGTGCGACAAGCGGTGGATTGATACGCATGGAAGGCTCCTTATCTATGCCGCCAATGCTACGATCCAACTTTTTCAGGCGGTAGATAGCATTTCTGGCAATCACCTTTGCGTACGGAGCACAAATGGACTTCAACGGCAGATCAGGTGAAATGAGCGTGTTCGCCACCGTGGCGCAGGAAGGCAGCCTGTCAGCCGCCGCGCGTGCATTGGGGCTGACCCCCTCGGCGGTCAGTCGGATCATCGCGCGTACTGAACAACGTCTTGGCACTCGCCTGTTGTTGCGCACCACCCGAGCGATCACCTTCACCGCCGAGGGCGAGGCTTACCTGCGCGGCGCCCGCCGTATCCTGGCCGACATGGCCGAGGTCGAAGAAGCCATCGCCGACCAGGGCGTGCCCCGGGGCCGTTTACGGGTCAGTGCCGCCCTCGGCCATGGGCGCCAGACCATCGTTCCCTTGGTGGCAGCATTCAGCGCCCGCTACCCGAACATCGTCGTCGACCTCACCCTCGGCGACGAAGTGGTCGACATTCTCGGCGGCCAGGCCGACGTGGCGGTACGCTTTGGCCATCTGCCCGACAGCCCCCTGACCGCACGAAGGATCGGCGACACCGGCCAGGTCGTGGTGGCATCGCCCGAGTATCTGCAGCGCCACGGCATCCCCCGGGAACCGGAAGACCTGCTACGGCACAACTGCCTGCGCTTCAACTTCCGGCGTGCCGAACCCAACTGGCCGTTCATCCGCGACGCAAATGAGTTTTCCCTGAAGGTCAGCGGCAACATCGAATGCAGCAGTGGTGAAGCGCTGGCACAACTCGCACGGGTAGGCGCTGGCATCGCGCGTATCGGCTATTTCACCGTAGCCGAGGACCTGCGGCGCGGCGATCTGGTACCGCTGCTGGAAGCCTGGAACCCCGGAGACCGGGAGCCGATTCATGCGGTGTTCGTAGGTGGTTCGGCAATGCCGGCGCGGGTGCGGTTATTCGTGGACTTCTTGCTGGAACATCACCGGATGTAAACGGGTAACGTCACCTGCCCCTTTCGGATGCTCGTAATGCTGTGGGAGTTTTGCCTGACTGGAACAATCGGGAGCTATAGCCGAGATTGGCCGGTGGCGATTGGTGAGAGGCGGCTTTCGGCTAGAAGCGAACGGTGGTCAGCTCAAACGTCTAAATCTAAACATTTAGGGCCTTTCATAGAAGACTTCAAACCCGGCACCTAGTCCCAGTTCAAGCCTCTCAAGGCGCCGGCAGCATCCATGCCGACGGCATTGTTGGAAGCATCATGTTCGTCAGTCCTAAAAGCTCCCCCCCTCAATATGGTAGACCTTCGGTTCTTCCGAAAAATATTCCTCCAGGCCCATCATGAACAGCCGATGGTCTTCACTCGCTTCGAAGCCCGGCGTGTGATCCTCAAGTGAAGCCCAGCGCACGATCAGGTTGAATTGCTGGGGGGTTTCAATCCCTTGCGCTAGCAAGTGGCCGCCGTAACCCTTTGCGCGGGTGAGCAAAGGGGCGACCTCGGCAAATGCGTGTCTGAACGCTTCAATGCGTTCTTTGTGAACGGGGAGCAGAGCGATTTCATAAATCATGGCATTCCTCCAACAAGCTCAGTTGATTAAAAGTACGCACTCACGAGATGAGCGATGGCTCGACTGCAATCGCGATTTTTCCCTGAAGGCCGTTGTTGGGGCTCTCCAGTCGAGCGTGGGCAAGCCCAATGTCGGCCAGCGAATAGACCGCGCCAACGTGCGGGCGCAGTTGACCGCGCTCGACCAATGCGCTCAGTTCATCAAGTTTGCCGCGGTTTTGTCGGGTAAAAACGAAGTGATAACTCGCGTTCTTGCCCCACGCCTGAACAAGGTTTTGCGGCTGGGCAATGTCCACAATCGAGACTAGGCGGCCGAGTTGGGCGAGCACGTCGGGGCTACGCGTCAGTGTGTTGCCGCCGATGGTGTCGAACACCACATCCACGCCGTGGCCACCGGTTTCCCGCATGATGGCGTCGACGTAATCCTCCTTTTCGTAGTCGATGAGCACATCGGCACCCAGGCTGCGTGCGAACTCAAAGTTTGCTTCGCGCACGGTCGTGAAGACCCGCGCTCCAATGGCTTTTGCCACCTGGATCGCGACATGCCCTACGCCTCCCGCGCCGCCGTGTATCAGAATGCTCTCCCCCACTCTGAGCGCCGCTCGCACGGTCAGTGCTTCCCACACCGTCCCGCCAACCAGGGTCAGACTTGCTGCCTCAAGGTGGCTCAGTGATTGCGGCTTACGCCCGATGATGCCTTCGGCCGCAACGTGATACTCGGCATAACTGCCTGGGCCGTCGAAAATTTGCGGGGTGTACCAGACTTCGTCTCCCGGAGCGAAGCTGGTCACACCCGGCCCGACTTCTTCGACAACGCCCGATACGTCGTGTCCGGTAATGGCCGGCAGTGGCACCAGGTCGGCATAGTCGCCACGTCGAACCTGATAATCCAACGGGTTGATCGAGGTTGCGTGTACCCGGACCAGGACCTGTCCCGCGCCCGGCACGGGCTTGGGCACGTCGCGGAGTTCGAACGACTCAGGACCGCCAAATGACTTCAGTATCATCGCTTTCATGGTAAATCCTCGCATCTATAAAATTGAATATCGAGATATCTCGATATGTTACGATAAAAAAATTACAAATCTTTCCCTATGACCTCGGCAAGCGCGCTGATGGTTGCTTCATTGCGTTTGTAGTAGGTCCACTGACCGATACGCCTGACTTCGACCAGACCCACTCGTTGCAACGTGGCAAGATAACCGGACACCGTTGACTGCGACAGCCCGATACCCTCTTGAATACTACTCACGCAGACGCCGACCGTGAGAACGTCACCCTCATCCTGCGGAGGGAAGTTCTTTACGGGATCCTTCAAACCTTTCAGGATTTGAAGACGCGTAGGGTTCGAGAGGGCTTTGAATATTTCGATCAGTTCCATGCGCTCAGGATATCGAGATTTACCGATATGTCAATACGAAAGGTTAGAATAATTTGGGGGTTCGCATTGCCAACGGTTTCACAGGTTGGAGCGAGTGCCTGCTTCTAGCCGAAAGCAGCCTGTGGTCATGAGTGAAGGCTTTTCTGAAAAAAACCACGATAACGGGCCAAGCAGGTCAAAAGCGTCAAAGGCGAATTCACCGCCCTCTTTGACGCTACCCATGACTGGTTCTGGTGCGATCGCAGCAACGACGACAGAGGCCGCGAATGCAGCCTCTCGGAGCGTCTGGTGAAATCGCCTTCAGCGTGTTCGCACAGCTTGCAACGGCGCCCTCTTTATCGTGGGCAAACTCAGAAATCAACGGTGGCCGACACTTTGAGCGTGCGCGGCGCACCTTGAGTCAGGTAGCCACCGTTGGCAGAGGCCCAGTAGTTCTCGTCGGCGACGTTCTCTAGCATCGCGTTGAAGGTCAGCGCGCGGCCCTCCAGTTGCGTCCGATAGCGCGCGCCGAGGTCGACACGGGTCCAGGCGGGGATGCTGTATTCGTTGGCGCTGTCGACGAACTGACCGCCGGTGCGCAGCAGCAGGCCGTTCAGGCTCAACCCGGACAAGCCGGGCACATCCCAGTCGGCGCCCAGATTGAATTGGAACTGCGGCACACCCACCGCCTGGTTGCCATCGTCGCGGCCGCCGGCTGTGCCGCGCAGCTCGGCTTTGGTCCAGGTGGCGCCGCTCAGCAGGCGCAGGCCGTCCAGCGGCTCGCCGAACAGACTCAGCTCCACGCCGCGATTACGCTGCTCGGCATCCACCCGGTAATAGCCGTCGCCGCCGAGCACGCCCTGCGGCTGTTCGATGCGGAACAGGCTGAGACTGCCGCCGAATGTGTCCCAGTCGAGCTTGGCGCCCATCTCGATCTGCTTGGAGCGATAGGGCGCGAACATCTCGCCGCTGTTGAGCGCGGCGCCCGGCGCGGTCGGCCCCTGCTGCAGGGACTCGACGCGGTTGGCATAGAGCGACAGGAACTCGGTGGGCTTGATCACAAGCCCATAGGCCGGCGTGGTGATACTTTCCTGATAGTTTGAGGTGCGGGCACCGCTGGCCGCGCTCCAGGCATCGGAGCTGATGGATTGGCGACGCACGCCCAGGGTCAGCAGCACGCGGTCGTCGAGCAAGCCCAGGGTGTCGGACACCGCCAGGCTGCGGTTCTGCACCTTGGCGGTGGTGTCCGGGTCGTGAATATCGCCGGAGATGCTGGTGGCCGGCGGCTCGGCGATGGGCTGGCCCTCATACAGATTGCCGAAGCCGCGACTGCCCGCCGCGGTGGACTCGAACGCGTTGCGCTTCTCCTGCCAGATGCCGTTGCCGGCCAGGTTGATGCGGTGACTGACCGGCCCGGTGGTGAGTTCGCCGCGCAGCCCCGTGACGGCGCTCAGGGTCTCCTGGTCCAGCGGCGAATAGAGGCGACCGATACGTGCGTCGCCGTTCGCGCCGTAGACATAGTTGGAGGCGTAGATACCGTTCTCCCGCGTGTATTTGCCGCCTGCACTTAGGTATGCAGTCCAAGTGGGCGACAGGTCGTACTCGGCGCTGAACATGCCATAGGTATCTTCGAGCTGCGACCAGCTCCAGGGTTGCGCGTAGTTGTGGTCGGAGTCGGGTGCCGACGGCGTCTTGCCGTTGAGAGTGCTGGTAGGCCCCGTCGTGGTCAGATAGACCACCGAGCGCCCCTCGTTGACCCGTTGCTTCTGGTAACCGAGATCCGCAGACAGTCGCAGACGGTCGCCGCGGTAGTCCAGGCCGAGGGTGGCGAGACTGAAGCGCGAGTGCTCCTCGTCCACCGCTGTCTCGCCCTCGCGCTGGGCCAGGTTCACCCGTACGCCGAAGCGGTTTTCCTCGCCAAAGCGCTGGCCCAGGTCGAGGTGCCCACCCACTCGGTTGTCGCTGGCATAGTCCAAGGTGGCGCGGCGCGTGGGGCTGTCCTCGGCACGCTTGGAGACCACGTTGATCGCCCCGCCGACACCGCTGCCCGACGGCGACACGCCATTCACAAAGGCGTTAGCCCCCTTGAACACCTCGACCCGCTCGACCGACTCGGTGGAGATGATCTGTCGCGGCAGAATACCGTACAGCCCGTTGAAGGCAATATCGTCGCTGAACAGCTGGAACCCGCGCACAACGAACACCTGGGAGAAGTTACCGAAGCCGAACGACTGACGCACGCCCGGATCGCTGGCCAGCACCTCGGCCAGGGTCTGCGCCTGGCGCGTCTCAATCAGCTCGGAGGTGTAACTGGAGAAGGCGAAAGGTACATCTTGCATGTCTTGGTTGCCCAGCACGCCGATGCGGGCACCCCGCGCCGTCTGCCCACCGGCGTACTCGGCCGGCAGATCGACACGGCCGTCGGCGATCCCGCTGATGGTGGTGGAGCCCAGCTCCAACACACCTTGCTCGGGCAGCGGCACCAGAGTGATGGTGCCGTCGTCGCCAGTCTGGAAGCTCAGGCCACTGCCCTCCAACAACCGCTGCAGGCCGTCGACCACCGAATAGTCGCCCTTGAGCGCCTGCGCCACACCACTGCCACGGGTCAGGCCGGCCTCATAGAGCAGACGCACGTCGGCCTGCTCGGCGAAATCGATGAGCGCCGCGTCGAGTCGCTGGGCGGGCACGTCGAGCTGTACGGCTTGCGCCTGTGCGGCAGCCATGGCCAGGGGGAGTACGGCTAGCGCCGCGAGGAAGGGGGTCGACCGCATGCTGATGTCCTTGGCTATCAATGCGAAGAAGTCGCATTTGCAGGAACAGAAGACGAAGGGGCCGCTGATTTCTGAACCATCGCCGCCTAAATATTTTCTGTTTTCTTGAAGGCCCGGGCGTGGCGCGAGTCTCAGCGGCGTGACGCGACCAGAATCAACCCCGGTAAGCGCACCAGACGCACAGGCAAGGTGGTTTCAACAGCACTTAACACCGCCTGTGGATCGTCGAGGGCGAACACACCGGTCACCTGTACCCTGCGAGCGGCTTCGTCGACAAACAGCACGCGCGCAGACTGGCTGCGCTCAAGTTCGGCGAACACTTGCTCCAGTGGCCGGTCGCGGAATATCAGCTTGCCGCGCTGCCAGCCCAAGCGCTGGCGCGCATCCAATGCCTGCGGCACCTGCAACTCCCCGTCGCGCCACTGCACCTGCTGCCCGCCGACCACCGGCAGCTCGTGCCCCTCGCTGGAGGCCAACACTCGGCCCTCGCTGACCGCGAGGTCGACACCGCCCTCCTCCAGACGCACATCAAAGCGCGTGCCGGTGACGCGTATACGCGCCTCGCCGGCAGTGACAGTGAACGGCCGAGCCGGGTCATGGGCTACCTGGAAATCCGCCTCGCCGCGGTACAGCCTGACCTCGCGGCGACCGTCGACAAACTGCCAGTCCAGCGCCGAATCACCGTTGAGGGTCAACAGCGAACCATCTGCCAGACGCAACTCGCGCACCTCGCCCGGCTGGGTGCTGATATCGGCATACAGGCCAATCCAGGTGCCACGCGGTAGCCACAGAGCGAGCAACAGCATCACGGCGCAGGCCAGTGGAGTCGCCCAACGTCGATGGCGACGCATCACGCGCACCTGAGGCTGCTCGGCCGGACGTTCTATCTGGCCGAGCAACGACCACAGCCCTTCCACCTCACGAAATGCTTGCTCGTGCTCGGGCGCCGCCTGGCGCCAGGCATGCGCGGCCTCGCGATCGGCAGCGGTGGCGCGACCAGAATGCAGCAACACCTGCCATTGCCGGGCCTGATCGAGAAGCGAAGGATGAGTCACGGCTGCGGGTCCATCTGCTGCTGGCAGTGTTCGAGGGCCTTCAAAATATAACGTCCGGCCATGCTTTCCGAGACACCCAGGCGCTCGCCGATCTCACGCTGGGTCAGCCCGTCCAGGCGATTCCACAACAACGCCTGACGCAGATGCGGTGGCAAATCCTGGACTACGCGCTGCAATAGCTCCAGGCGCTGGGCGTCGCTTGCCGCTCGCTCCGGACCAGGCTGGGCACTGACCAATTCGACGGATATCTCCTCTTCGACAGGGCGCGATTTTTGCTGACGGCGGTAGTCAATGATCAGGTTGCGCGCGATGCGATAGAGGAAAGCACGAAGATTGCCGATCTCCTTCCCGGACTCGCGCCGGCGAAAGCGCAACCAAGTCTCCTGGCGCAGGTCGGCTGCCAGTTCTGCGCACTTCACCTGCCGCGTGAGGAAGCGCAGCAGCTCGCTCGAATGGCTCTCGAACTCGCCGTCAGAGGAATGAGGATCAGGTGGCCAGGACACGCAAGCGACTCAAGCGAGGAAGAACCGCGAGATTATCTCAAATGATAATGACTTTCAATTAATGAGGCGTTTGCGACATTTCGTTGGTTATGACCAACAGTGGAACAATCAGGGGCAACCAATCGGGAGACTACGATAGGGATCGTTATTGAGAGACCACACTCTAGGCCAGAAGCGATGGTCGCTGGGGCAGTAGCCACTAAATCATGTGACGTACTGAGACCCTCATGACTAGCCGGTATTCCTTTTTTTTATCAGAACTGCAGAGCGACTATTGATGGGTGTCCGCCTCCTCAGCCGGATAAAACTCGCCTTCCTTCCCCATCTTTTTCAGCCGTTCGCGCGCAATCAGCTCAACGCTGGCCACTGCGGCCTGATCGTCAGGGTTGACCAACTGCAAGCACAGGCGTCGGACATTCTGATCGTGAGTGCCTTCGCTGAGCATTTCGTGAGTGAAGACTTGGGCGCCACGCCACAGGCATAGCTGGGTATGAGTCCCGCCGAGCCATATCTCATTGAATGATCCAAGGTCAGTGGTAGCCAGTTGATCCACGGTGATTGTCTTATCCATTGCGCTGTACCTTACCAATGAGTAGATACAGGTAGACTTACAAGCACAGGGGGTCGTTCCCCAGCAGAATCGAGACAAGGGGATGCGCTGGTTCGTCTGGACAATTGCGCCCCGCGCGCTCACCACGGTTCGATCTGCATCAGCTAGCGGCGAGCCGCCGATAGATCGCGCACGTGCCCCAAGACAGCATCACTGCTGGGATCGAAAGCAAAATGCAATACAAAATGCCAACTGCCAGTAGCGGCCCCGCTCCAGATGTCATCATCACACACGGAATCTGCCCGAACATTACGATAGGGCCTGCCAGCCATCCGCGTTTTTGAAACAGCAGACCAAGCGTCAATGTCAGCGCCAGGGACGCAGGATATAGAACAGCCCAATAACATTGCGCGTCCCAAGGCTCATTCACTCCGGCCAACCATGACGCCGCCAGCCAAAAGCTCACACTGATGACGCAAGCAACGATCGTCGCCAGCCACATGCTTTTCAATGTAACCGTCCGGGCATGCCGCCTTGCGCTGAGGGACTAACGATTTGCTGATCATTGCGATCCAACGATCCACCGCAATTACTTACCAAAAAATCAGCTAAGTCCTCAGCAGCTTCCTCCGCCAGTAAGCCGACAACGACTGTAATGCCTGCATCTCGTAGCATTCTTATGCCCGCTCCCGAGTTTCTTGGATCGGGATCAAGCAATCCAACAAAAACTTTATCGACCCCGCTGTTTACCAGCACGCAACCTACTGGCGGGTTTGGAAGGCAGTCAGGTAAGGCCAAGCGCCCTTGGGCAAGGGCAAGCTGCATGAAATCGGCATTGGAGGTCAGACTAGGCATATTCGATGGGTACTCATCCTTGGTGGCCGAATCTTGACACATTGAATTAGGTATCGCGTTACCCGCGAAACGATGAGCTTACCGCAGCCGAAGCCCTGACTCGCAGCCAACGAGAAGCAAGCCTTCGGGTGCTGACTCAATCCATGGGGCTGCCCGAAGCCGTGATCGCTCGTTACGTGGATAATCGGCAGCAGTCACCGGTACTGCCCATGGATGAAAAAATCATCGAAGCGCAGCAGGCCACAGCAGATCTGTTTTATGCCAACAAGCTGTTGCCTAAACGGTTGGACGTGAAGAATGCACTTGCCGCATCGACGCCTATCTTCGCAAGAGCTGCCCTCATTCGCCAGCGGGACGCGCAAAGGCCTTAAGCGTGCCGCGAAGAGCTTCCAACCCATCCTCAGTCAGTTGACAGGCGGTCTTGATCTTGTCCGTGACGGCCCAAAGCTCTTCGCGCAGGCCTTCCCCAGCGTCGGTAAGCGCAATCAGCACGCGGCGTTCGTCGCTTTTGTCGCGGGCTCGAGTCACCAAGCCCGACACTTCAAGACGCTTGAGCAAGGGCGTGATCGTCCCGGTATCCATCCCAAGTGCAGCGCCCAGATCGCCCACGGTCCTGGGCGCGTCCGTGAACAGTTCCAGCATGACCAGGTACTGGGGGAACGTCAGCCCAAGGGGCTCCAGCAAGGGTTTGTGCAGACGAATCATCCGATTGGCGGCACCGTACAGAGCAAAGGACAGTTGGGTTCCGACTTCCCGCTGCACGACAGCCTTTTTGGCAGGAACCCGCTTTTGTAGCCCAATATTATCTAGCTCACTAGATATTTTCCGGGCTACTGGTCGGCTGATGTCGGGGATATTGTCCAAGGCCTGCGCCGTTTCTGCCCCTGCCTGCTCATCCGCAAGCAGTTCGTCACGTGTCGCTTGAAGAATGCGGTCGGACAGCGGTTGATCGTCGACCGCTCGGGCGAGCACCATGGCGCCGACTATCGCCGACATGAAACCGATCGCCTGGTCTTCCCTGGATCGGTCACGCCGCCAGGGAAGACTGGCGCTGAACGACTCGATCATTCCGGCGACCCGGCCCGTGAACGAACGCCGCATCCCCGGTTCCCGTGCGACATCAATGGCCAACGCAGGCATTGCGCAGCCTGCTTCCGGGTGGTCGCGGTGACCCTGACTTAGGTACCTGTCCAGAAAGGCTTGCTTGGGCGTATCGCTGCTGGAGACAGTGTCGCGCAGCCGTAGCGCCCACTGGTCCATCGCATGTTCAAGGCTGGCACAAGCCAGCGCATCCTTCGAATCGAAGTGCGCATAGAACGCGCCATGAGTCAGGCCCGATGCCTTCATGACCTGCGCAATGCTCGCCCCTGCGATGCCCTTGCCGCGAAACAACCGGGAGGCCTCCTCAAGGATTTTCTCGCGCCGTTCCGCAGTCTGGCTTGCAGGATATCTCATCGGTGGACCTCGATATTTATGCTTGACGAATAACATGATGATCATCATGCTTGGCTGAAAATATGACAACCATCATACGCCGTAGCCAGAGTGCGGGCCGACTTCCGCCTGACGGCCAATTCCACGACTACCGCTTCCATAAGCGCCAAGGGATGTAAATCCATGACGACAACTTTTGTGAATGCCCCCGTCCAGGCCATCCAGCCATTGACCGGAAAAATCGTGGCACTGCTCGCTGGCCTGGCTGCTATCGGTATGCTCTCCACCAACATCATCCTCCCGGCATTCCCCGTCATCGGTGAAGACCTGGGAGTGGACGCCCGCGCGCTTGGCCTGACGCTGTCCAGCTTCTTCATCACCTTCGCACTGGGCCAGTTGGTGGTCGGGCCGCTGGCTGACCGCTACGGGCGCCAGAAGCTGGTGCTGGGCGGACTCGCGATCTTCGTGGTGGGCACCGTCGTCGCAGGCCTCGCCAACACCCTCGATACGCTGATTGCAGGACGCGTCATCCAGGCATTGGGCGTGTGTGCCGCCTCAGTGCTGTCGCGCGCAATTGCACGGGATCTGTTTGAGGGAGAAGCACTCGCTCGCGCGTTGTCGCTGACCATGATTGCCACCGCCGCTGCGCCAGGTTTTTCACCACTGGCGGGAAGCCTGCTGTCGGTCACGCTTGGATGGCGGGCGATTTTTATCCTGGTAGGGCTGGCCGCCGTTGCGCTCGCCTTCTTCTACGTTCGCGGCCTTGGCGAGACCCATCCCGCCGACCGCCGCGCGCCGCATTCAGCCAAGAGCGTGGTGCTCGCGTATCGGCGGTTGACGCTGGATAAGCGCTTCATCCTGCCTGCCCTTTCGATGAGCCTGCTGATGAGCGGACTGTTCGCATCGTTCGCCGCCGCCCCCGCTATTCTGATGAAAGGGATCGGCCTGACGTCGTTGCAGACGGGCCTGTACTTCGCTTGCACGGTGTTCGTTGTGTTCGCAGCCGGCATGGCGGCCCCGCGCCTGGCGCACCGTTACGGCCCAAGACTCATTACCACGCTGGGCATTGCCTGTGCCATGGCGGGCGGAGGGCTCCTGCTCGCAGGCCCGGCCGATCCGAGCCTTGGGTGGTATGCCCTTTCAATGGTCACGTTTCTTTGGGGCATGGGCCTGGCCAATCCGCTGGGCACGGCCATCACCATGGGACCTTTTGGTAAGGAAGCCGGGATGGCTTCCGCCCTGTTGGGCTTTGTTTCCATGGGGGCGGCGGCACTGACAACCTGGCTGGTTTCGGTGCTGACGCTTGCACCGGTTACAGCACTGGGCGGTGTCCAGACGACAGCCTGTCTGATCGCACTGGCGCTGTTCCTTCTACGGGGCAGTCTCGCGAAATAAACACGCTAAAGCGCTGAGGCGTCGTTTCTTGTTTGCGTCATGACCAACAACTGGAGAATCAACATGCAGATCAAAGGTAGCGTGGCGCTGGTGACCGGCGCCAACCGTGGGTTGGGCAAGGCCTTCGTGCAAGCACTGCTCGCGGCGGGTGCCGCGAAGGTCTATGCCGCGGCACGTGACCCCGCCACTCTCGAAGCCCAGGCCAACGTGGTGCCAATCAAACTCGACGTGACCCGTCCCGAAGATATCGCGGCGGCGACTGAACAGGCACACGACCTCACGCTGCTAATCAACAACGCCGGCATCAGCGGCGAAGCGCATGACAGCATTAGCCTGGAAACCCTTCGCCACGAGTTCGAGACCAACGCGGTCGCCCCGCTCGCCATCAGCCTGGCTTTCGCACCGATCCTGGCCGCCAACGGCGGTGGTGCAATCGTCAACATGCACTCGGCCCTGAGCTGGATCAACCTGCCCACCACCGTTACCTATTCGGCAAGCAAAGCGGCGGCCTGGTCGCTTACCAATGGCCTGCGGCTGCGATTGGCAAGTCAGGGCACCCTGGTCGTGGGCGTGCATGTTGCGTTCGTGGACACCGACATGACGCGCGGTATCGAAGGCGTGCCAAAGGCAAACCCTCACGATGTGGTCCAGCGCGCACTGGATGGCGTTGCCAACGACCAGCCGGAAGTGTTGGCGGACGAGACGAGCCAGCAGCTCAAGCAAAATCTGAGCAACGGTATCTACCTGCGACCGATATCGTAAAACCGAGTGACCCAAAAGAGCCGGCAGCTTTCATCGCCGGCTCATCTGGGCTTTGCAATCTCCTTATCGCATTGGCAGCCACGACCGCAATGAACTTGCACCGGCAGGCCAAACACCCCCATGGGACGGTCAAAAGCCCACGGCATAAAGCGGATCATGCGACCAAACGCGCTCAATTCAGCTCATCAACAGGCAACGCTCCTCCTCTGATTCTTCCAACCCGATAAACCGTCGCACCCGTTGGGCGCCATGCCCTTCGCGGATTGCCTGTGGCGAGGCATCCAGCTGCACGTTGCCGTTTTCCATGAAAATCACCCGGTCAGAGATCGACAGGGCAAATTCCATTTCGTGAGTGACAATCAGCAGGGTCATGCCTTCGCGAGCCAGGTCGGCGATCACCGTAAGTACCTCGCCGACCAGTTCCGGGTCCAGCGCCGAGGTCGGTTCGTCAAACAGCAGGATGTCCGGGTCCATGGCCATGGCCCGGGCGATCGCCACACGTTGTTGCTGGCCGCCAGACAGTTGATGCGGATATTTGTGAACGTGGGCCAGCAGGCCGACCTTGTCGAGCAGCTGGCAGGCCCGTTGCTCGCTCAGTGTGCGGCTGACGCCATGATAACGAGGGGCGAGGCTGATGTTGTCCAACAGTGTCCGGTGCGGAAACAGGTTGAAGTTCTGGAACACCATGCCGATGCGCTGCACGCCCTGACGAACCCGAGAGCCATCCGGTTTGTCCTCGGCATTAATGAAGCCCTCCCCGAACAACAGGATTTCACCCTGATCGATGCGTTCCAGGCCATTAATGGTGCGGATCAACGAGGTCTTGCCGGAGCCGGACGGGCCGATGATGGAAATCACCTGGCCGCTTTGCACCTTCAGGTCGATACCTTTGAGCACATGATGATCGCCGTAGCGTTTGTGCACGTCCTGCAGGTGCAGGGCCGGGGCCGCACCTTTGGCTGGGAGGCTGACCTTGCTCGATACCCTAGGTGCCAGACTGTCACGCAGCACTTGTGTCGAGGCGCTCTCCAGGGTTTGCGGTGTACGCAGGTTCAGGTCCAGGTAACGTTCCAGACGCTGCAAGGCAAAGCCAAACACTGTAACGATCAGCACGTAGTACACGCCCACAGCCGCCAGGGTCTCCATAACCAGGAAGTTCTGGGCATACAGGCGCTGGCCGACAGTCAGCAGTTCGGTCAGTGAAATCACCGAGATCAACGAGGTCAGTTTGACCACCGTGATGTATTCGTTAATCAACGTCGGCAGTGAGATACGAAACGCTTGAGGAATAACGATCAGCCGTTGCACGCCAAGCAGCCCGAGTCCCAAGGCACGGCCCGCTTCCTTCTGACCCTTGGCGATCGAAATCAGCCCGCCACGATGAATTTCTGCCATGTAGGCGGCCTCAGTGACCACCAGCGCCAACAGGCCGGAATAAAATGGCACCGACAGCACCGGCCCGGCACCGGGCAGCAACTGCGGCAGGTTGTAGACGAAGACCACCAGCACCAGCAGCGGAATGCTGCGAAAGAACCAGATGTAGAGTGATGCGGGTATGCGCAGCCAGCGCACGCTCGACAGTTTGGCCGATGCCAGGACGAAACCCAGCAGCATGCCCAGAAACCAGGCCAGGGTGCTCAGTTCGATGACGGTCAGACTCGCCGCCCAGAAGTCAGCCATGGAGAACAGCGAAAAAAAGTAAGCCCAATCGAATTGCATAGACACCTCGCGCAAGCCGCGCCCCCGATCGAGGGCGCGGTTTCAGGCATTACTCAGAGACCGGTTCCAGGTCATACGCCTTGAGAATGGCGGCGTACTCACCGTTGGCCTTACTCTCAGCCAACGCCTTGACCAGCGCCTGATAGGTCGCGTCGGCGTCTTTCTTGACGTAGATGCCCAAAGTTTGCGGGTAAACCAACTTCTGCGAGCTGACGATCACACGGCCGTTGGTACGCTGAGCGATCATGTGCGCGGCGCCGGCAATTTCCACTTGAGCCTGGATGTTCTTTGACAGCAGCGCCTGCGTCACCTCGGGTGCCGAGGGAAACTCACTGACGGTGATGGCGCCCTTGTTGTTCGGGACGCAGTAGTCGCTGGACAACTGACGGAACTTGCCGACCCAGGTGGTGCCCTGCTCCAGCCCGATTTTCAGGCCACACAGGTCTTCAGGAACCTGCGGGTTCAACTCACTGCCCTTGGGCACCATGATCGCCGCGCCGGTGTTGGCATAAGCAATGGTCCGGGCCTGGGCCTGGCGCTCCGGGGTGATGTACATGCCGGAGATGATTGCGTCGTAGTGCCCGGCGTTGAGGCCGTTGAGCAGATTGGGAAACTTGGTATCGACGAAGTTGGCCTTGACGCCCATTGCCTTGGCCAGGGAATGGGCCAACTCCGGGTCGGAGCCGACCACATTCTTGTTCGCGTCATAGGACTCGAACGGTGGGTAGGTGATTTCCATACCGACCTTCAATACACCCGGGGTCGCGGTGCTGGCGAAGGCGGCACTGGCACAGAACAGACTAGCGGCGAGCAGACTCAGTCGGGTCAAGGCGTAGGGGGTTTTCATGTTGGGAAGCTCCGTTGGTTTTTTTAGGAATGAGTGGCAGTGTTTTTCAGGCGACCGAAGCTCGATGGCTTGCGGGCTCGGGACGGCAGTTCAAGCTCGCCGTTCTCGACGCGTTTGCGCAGGTATTGATAGGTCTGCAGGGCTTGACTCCACATGTGTTCACCAATCGTCAACGCCTCGTAGACCTGAGCGTCATTGATGAATGCCGGCAACGGCTTGATCAGCGTGTGGTAGTCGCAGGCGTAAAACAGCGGGAAGCTATAGCGCTCCTGAGCCACCTTGCGCACTCGGTGAGCGGTGGCCACAAAGGTCCCAGCGGTCATGACTTCCAGCATGTCGCCGATGTTCACCACAAACGCATCGGGCATTGGCGGTGCATCGATCCACTGATCCTGGTCGTTTAACACCTCCAACCCCGGCTGATCGGCGTGCAGGATGGTGAAGCACTCGTAGTCGGTATGCGCGCCGATGCCGGGAGCATCCACAGCAGTGGCGTCGAAGGGGTAATGGATCAGCCGCAGCTTGGAAGGCGGCCGGGTGACCAGTGCGTCGAAGTAGCCCTCTTCCAGGCCCAGGGCCAGGGCGAAGCCATCGAACAGTCGGCGGCCCAGGGCAAACACGGCCTGATAGTAATTTTGTACTGCAGCCTGAAAACCCGGCACGTCGGGCCAGTGGTTCGGGCCCAGCAGCGGCGTTCGACTCAGGAATAGCGGATCGTCCACCGGCACTTCGAAACCGATGTCGAAGGCCTCTTTGTGGTCCGGCTTGCCCTTGGAGTACACCTCCTCACCTTCGGGCACGAAGCCCTTGTGGCTTTCCGAGGCACCAATGTAATGGCGCATCTTGGTCTCCAGGGGCTGCGCGAAATAATCCTCGCTCGCCTGGCGCAGGCCCTCGATCAGTGCCGGATCAATGCCGTGCCCGGTGATGTACAGAAACCCCACATCGCTGGCGGCACGACCCAGTTGCTCGGCCACGGCAAGGCGATGCTCCAGTTCGATACTGAAGAGGCCGGCGATGTTCACCACCGGAATGCGATTGAAGTTGGCCTGGGTCAGCGAAGTCTTATTCATGGTGGGCTCCTTCACAGGTAAAACGGTTGAAGTGTTCGCGCTCGGTTCGCGCCATCCACTGGTTCAAGGTCCAGAGATCGGCCACTGGCATGTTGGTGAAGGGCAAGTGATGCAGATACCCGTCGGCACCGAACTCCGGGGTCAGGGTGCTGACTGCATAGCCGCGCTGAAATTGAGAAGCCCAGACGGCCTCCCAGTGACGCTGGTGAAACACCAGTTCACGGGCATGTTCCGGGGCGGCGGGATGGGGAACTTGCGGGCCCTGGTCATAACCGACCCGAGCTTGAATGTGATGAACGCGCTCGACGAAGGACGACAGATCGTCGGCCGGGTCGTCCAGTAACCGCTCACAGCACACCACCCAATGGCTGATGTCACTGGTGAAACGCAGTTCCGGCAGTTGGCGAATCAGTTCCAGAGTCACCCAAGGGCTATAGAGGGAGCGGGCGCGGTGAGTCTCGAAACTGCAGAACACCCCATGCCTGGCGGCCAGCTCCAGGGCCTGACCGAAGAACTCGACCTGCTGCGCCAGAGGCCAGCGATCATTGCCTGCAAGCAGATTGACGAAACGGGGTGTCAGCTCCGAGGCCCAGCCGAGCTTGCGATCGATGTCGACCAAGTGCTGGGCAGGCGTGGCGCGCTGATCAGGCAAGACATCGTAAGCACTGAACAGGGTGCAAATGTAGGGGACGTGATTGCTGCGCAGGAAAGCGCCGAACTCGCCACGCTCATTGGCCTGCAGTGGCAGGCGTGCTTCGATCCCATCAAAACCGGCGGCGAGCAGTTCATCCAGGGCGGATGAATGGCCGGCGGTATAGCCCCATAAGGTACGGAAAATCTCTAGCTTCATGCATTCCTCTCGACTGCGTCGGGCCACTGGCGGATTGGGCTGGTGGCGTTGCTGGGCAGTCGAAAAGGGGCTGCTGCGGGCCGCTGCTCTGATGGCGGCGGTCCCATGTGGAGGATCCTAAGGCCATCGTGACAAATGATTGAATAGGCTGTAGCAAATAGTTAGTTCAGAAATCCATGAACTAACATCGACCTGGTGCGTGAACCTGGGACGCCGGTGCACGTCTATCATGCGTTTCCTAACGACGCCTGGACCAAAGCCGACCAGCCCAACGCCTGACATGTTCCTGTCAGCCTCCGGTCACTCTGACGTCAGATCCTTGCCCCTAAAGTACCCCCAATGACTGCCCTACGGTGCCAGCGTTACAGGCACCAAGGACACATCGCTTTAGCTGGACCTCTTGCCATCCGCCGGAAGGAGAAACGCAATGAGCCATCCTGATGCGCACGCTAGTGCTCTTGATCCATTTACTTGGCAATCGACGCTCGACAGCAATCTGGACAGAAAAGGCCTGTTGCTCCGCCTGTTCGCCGAACAGCGATTCATGGCCGCGCAGGTGCGAACCTGCAAGCTGGATCACAGGGACTATCTGCTTTCGCTGATTGATCCGGCATCGACGGTGAACGATGGCACTCGGCACTCATCAAGCGTCGACGGCCATCGAATGCGGAGCGTTATAACCGAAGCGGCAAAGAAAGCTCATTGGGGCAAGCCCCCAAGACATGGTCGGGCGCAAGGCATCGCTGCCCACTATGACGCGCAGACCTGCATGGCGGTCGTTCTCGATATCGAAGTGAGCGACGAAGGCCGCTTGATCATTCATGACGCGGTCGTTGTCGCGGACTTGGGTTTCTTGAAAAATCCTGGTCGCGTGCGCTCGCAGCTCGAAGGCGCTTGCCTGATAGGGATAGCGTTCGTGACAGCCTGCGATTTTGAGCCGACCCTCGGAGATACCCGGCCTAAACCTGCCTATCGCACCCGTTGGCCACTCGTCTCATGGCTGCCAGGACAGATCGCGGTGCACCTGATCAATCCCACCGGGGCTCCCGAAGCCGGCCAGCCCAGCCAGACCAGTTACGCACCTGTCGCCCGGGCCTTGTGCAATGCGATTTTGAAGGCCACGGGTAACGGTTCGGTCCGGAGCCAGCTAACCGTCGCCACAGCAAACCAGCTAAATTAAAGCTTCCAGATCAGATGAGGTTCTGCGCCATGCCTTCAGGATCTAATGTTTTTTTCAACAGCCGCGGGCAACGCGGCGCGGACCTGTTCGTAGAAGTGCTTCGCAGCGAGGGGGTACGTTACGTCTTCGGCAATCCGGGGACAACCGAACTGCCTTTGCTCGACGCCCTCTCAGGCGCCTCAGACATCCAATACATCCTCGGACTCCAAGAGGCCTCAGTCGTAGCGATGGCCGACGGTTATGCGCAGGCATCCGGTCGCCCCGGCTTCGTCAACCTCCATACGGCCGGTGGACTCGGCAATGCAATGGGCGCAATTCTCAACGCGAAGATGGCGAATACGCCGCTTGTCGTCACGGCGGGCCAACAAGACACGCGACATGGCGTGACCGACCCGCTGCTCCACGGAGACCTCGTCGCTCTCGCCCGACCGAGCGTCAAATGGGCGGAAGAAATTCATCATCCCGAACACATCCCGATGCTGCTGCGTCGTGCGTTTCAGGACTGTCGCACAGGGCCGGCCGGTCCGGTTTTCCTTTCCCTGCCGATAAACGTGATGGAGCAACACACGGATGTAACGGCCGGCCCGCCATCGCGAATCGAGCGCGGTGCCGTGACCGGGGCGATTGAGGAATTGGCCGCTGCCTTAGCGGCAATTACCCCCGGTTGTCTGGCGATTATCGTTGGAGAGGAAGTGTTCCAGTCGAGCGCGGAAGTTGAAGCCGTGAAGCTCGCCGAAGCACTCGGCGCGCCGGTCTACGGGCCATCCTGGCCCGGGCATATTCCGTTTCCGACGGCTCATCCGCAGTGGCGGGGAACGCTGCCTGCGAAGGCTTCCGATATCAGAGAGACGTTCTCTGACTTCGACGCAGTCTTCCTGCTCGGCGGCCATTCGTTGATCAGCTATCAATATTCCCAGGGCCCCGCTATTCCCTCTCACTGTCGCCTTATCCAATTGACCGGCGATGGACACCAATTAGGCAGAGTCCACGAGACAGCGCTAGGGCTGATCGGAGATTTAAGACTCTCCTTGCAAACGCTGTTGCCGATACTGGACAAGAAATTGGTCCCACACAGCGAGGCAATCGCAACGCTGCGAAACGTCGCAGGCCAAGAACGCGATACACGTCGTGCCGACGTCGTCGCTCGCGTCAGTCGCGAATTCAACACGCCGGTGACAACGCCTTTCGTGGCTGCCCACGAGGCTATCCGGGCAATCGGGCCGGACGTCTGGATCGTCGACGAAGCACCTGCCACGATTCCTCATGTCCGTGCCTGCCTGGACTCCCCTTCGGCCCGCCAGTATCTTTTTACCCGCAGCGCCATCCTGGGCTGGGGCATGCCGGCGGCTGTCGGTACGTCGCTTGGCCTGGACCGCAGCCCGGTAGTCTGTCTGGTCGGTGATGGCTCGGCAATGTACTCACCGCAAGCACTCTGGACGGCGGCGCATGAACGGCTGCCGATCACGTTCGTTGTCATGAACAACGGCGAATACAATATTTTGAAGAGTTACGCTCGTAGCCAGGCGCACTATCTGAGTGCAAGCACTCACCGGTTCATCGGCATGGACCTCTGCGACCCGGCGATCGATTTCCTGGCCCTCGCCTCTTCCATGGGGATCCCTTCCCGCAGGATCGAGCGCGCCGGCGATATTGCAGGAGCTGTCGAAGAAGGTATTCGCTCAGGCTGCCCGAATCTCATTGAACTACCGATCATGCCCTGAAGGAATGGGCGCACCTTGTCCCTGCTGACACTCATCCCAAACACCCCGCATCAGGCCCTTCAGCAGCAGCGCCTCGTCCCAGCGATCCGTTATGTCGCGCCCATCATTCCCTGTGATCGCATAGGGTGGCGGGCCAAGTTCACAGGTGAAGGACAGGCTCGTGGGTGTGTTCGGTCGCGCCAGCCAATCCTTGATTCCGTAGCGCCACCAGCCCAGAAACCGGTCCAACCAGGGGCGATGCTGGGCAAAGGTCAAGGGCACCTGGACCTGCTCACTATTAGCGACTCGCCCGTGAAAGCCCCAACTGTGTCGTAGGATGGTGTGAATCTGTTCGTCGTCTTCGACCGCGGCCGGCTCAGGCAATTCGCGGCCCACAACGTAATGGGACAAGTCAGCCAACAACTTGAGGTCGGGCATCTGCGCGAGCAAGTCGAGGGTGAACAACAGGTCACTGGTGAGACGATAGCGGTGGGTTTCCAGCAGGATCGGAAAGTCCACCTGCTCGGCCAGACGCTGCCAGCCTTCGATCAGGGTGATCGCCTGTGCCAGCGTGCGCGGCCGGACGTCGGCTTGCAGCGTGAGGTGGTGGCAGCCGTAGCGGGAGGCCACCTCAAGCGCTTGCGCCAAGTCACTCACGGTGCGGGGAAACAGCTGACCTTCGATTTGCAGGCCTTGCGCCTTGGCAGCGGCATGCAGACGTTCGGCCTGTGGCGCGACCCAGAAATGGTCGGTGACCCCATCGAAGCCAGCAGCGGCAATCTTCTCCACCTGCGCCTCCAGGCAAAGATCGCATTGACCACGGTGATCTTGCATGGCCCACAGGGACTGAAATACCAGGAATTCACGCATGTCAGGGCCTTAGCAGATGTTTGAGCGAGACATCGGCGTCGGCCAATGCGTCCACAGAGAGTGGAGTCAGGTTGGCAATCAGCCGTTCACACAACTTGATGTCCTTGGCAACGCTGTTGCCCTGCCCCCAGCCGCAGGCGCCTTGCAAACGTTGCTCGGTGTCCAGGTAGAACAGCAGCAGACCACCGCCTGCCAAGGTGCGAACGGCCGAAGGTGGCGTCGGTGGGATCACGCCCACCGTCTGTAAGCCCCAGTCGTACTGATCAGACCAGAAGCCGGGAACCCCCTCGAACGGCAGCTCGCCGCCCAACAGATTCAATGCCGCGTGACGGCCCTGGGTCTCGGCATTGCGCCAGGTTTCCTGGCGCTGGAATAACGCGTCGGCGTGCAGGCGAAACTCACACACATCGCCGGCAGCAAAGATGTCTGGCGCGCTGGTGCGCAACTGGGCATCGACTCGAATCCCCTGGCCCACCTCAAGCCCCGCGGCCGCGGCCAATTCGATGTTGGGTTGCATGCCGATACCGACTACCACCCAGTCACAGGGCAACACCTGGCCATCCACCAGTTGCACCGCCTCAGCGCGTTCGATGCCTTGTACCCTTTCAAGCGCTACGTTCAGCCGCACGTCTACGCCCTGTTGCCGATGCAATTCCAACAAGGCCTGGGACACAGCTTCAGGCAATACTCGCCCGGCCAGTCGTGGCCCGGCTTCCAGCAACGTCACCTGACAGCCTAAGGTTCGGGCCGTTGCCGCGACCTCAAGGCCGATAAAGCCCCCGCCGATGATCACCAGGCGCATGCCGGGGATCAATGCGCTGCGCAGGGCCAGGGCTTCGTCATGGGTGCGCAGGTAAAGCACGTTGGCCAGTGGTTCAGGCACCAGGGACAAGCGACGCGCTCTGCCCCCGGTCGCCAACAGTAATCGGCTGTAGGGCAACCAACATCCGTCGGTCAATTGCAGGCGGTGGTGCTGCGGATCCAGGCTTTTTACCGGGTTGCCCGCCAGGTGTTCGATGTTCAGTTCAGTGAGCCGGCTATCCCTCCACAGGCGGCAATCGTCCAGGTCCATCGTGCCCTGCAGCAAGCCCTTGGACAGCGGAGGACGCTCATACGGCAAATGGAGTTCATCGCCGATCAGGATCAGCCGACCGGTATAACCCTGCTCGCGCAAGGTCAGCGCCGCGCGGCCACCGGCATGGCCGGCGCCGACGATAATCAGTGGAGCATTCATGGCGTGCACTCCTGGCGGTCAAGCCGAAATGGCGAGCAGAACCCGCCCCGCGTCGACCCGTACCGGAAAGGTCTTGAGGTTGACGCACACTGGCGCCCCCAAGGCTTTGCCGGTGCGATAGTCAAAGCGCCCGTTGTGCTTGGGGCACTCGATGACGTGGTCCATCACCAGGCCGTCAGCCAGGTGGATCGACTCGTGAGTACACAGGCCAGCAGTGGCAAAAAACTCGTTATCAGCAGAGCGGTAGATGGCATAGGTATGCGGACCGTGGTCGAAGCGAATGACATCTTCTTCATTGATTTCGCCCACGGCGCATACATCGATCCATTGATCGTTCATGGCGTTTTCTCTTGTTCGGGGTACAGCCGGAAGGTGTCAGCCCAGGGTGGCTTCAGCCTTTGGATGAGCTTCGGTGGCAGGCCTTGAGCTACCGACGGGGCGGCGCACGAAATACGTCGGGTCCTTGCGCTGCTTCAAGAGGGTCGGAATGATTTCCTTGAAGGCCTCACCTATGTTGGCGTAAGGCGGCGGGCAGTCGTGGCGGATCTCTTCATGGAGTTGCGCCAGGGCGTGGTACGGCACCATCGGGTACATGTGGTGCTCAAGGTGATAATTCATGTTCATGTACAGAAAACGCAGTACCCGGTTCATATAGATGGTGCGGCAGTTGCTGCGGTGGTCCAGCACGTCTTCCGCCAGGCCTACATGTTGGGTGAGGCCAAACAGGTAGGACAACCAGCCGCCATACAGGATGGGCAGGCCGATATACATCAGCGGCAACCAGCTGTGCAGGTAAAGCGCCGCGCCAAAGATAACGGCGTAAATCACGAGCCAGATACGGGCCGCCAGGAACACCTTGGGCCATTCGGACTCAGGGATGAACGTCTGTTCCTGGGCATCCATTTTGCCAACCGCGTGCCGGCACACGCCCCCCATCGTCTTCAGCAGCAACGGGATCTGGAACAGGCTCAGCAGCATCATGAACAAGCTCGGTGGACGCGGTTCGACGATTTCCGGATCGCGGCCGACGACGATGGTGTCGGTATGGTGCCGGGCATGGCTCCAGCGCCACACATGGGGCTCGAACATGCACATGAAGCTCGCCACCTGGTAGAGCGCATCATTCATCCAGCGAGTCTTGAAAGCTGTGCCGTGGCCGGTTTCATGCCAGCGCGGGTTGGAGGCGGTGGCGTACAGAACGCCATACGCAAGAAAAAACGGCACACAAGCCCAAGTGCCCCAGAACCAGTAGCCGCCGAAGCCGGTGATCAGCAGGGCCAGCAGCCAGATGGCGGTGTCGAGCAAGGCCGGACCGTCGCGGCGCTGCATCAGTTGCTTCATGCGTTGACGGGAGATGGGCGACTGGTACCAACTGGCCGATACAAGGCCTTTTTCAGCCGCGCGTGCGGCTTCAGGGCCGGTCAGGCGATAGTCCCGAGTAGAGGCGGTGTTGTCTTGAGACATTGTTATTGTTCTCCGCAAGCGTGAGATGTCAGGTGCTTTGCGTAAGAAAATATAGAGAGCGTGGAAGACCCCCTCAAGGGCTTGAATACATTCCCTATCAAGCTATCATCCAGCTCCTGCGGGGCTTGATAGTTTTCTATCAAGACGCTTTGAAGGTTCATCATGAATAACAATAAACGCCCCACCATCGCCACGGTCGCCGAACACGCAGGCTTAAGTGTCGCCACCGTCGACCGCGTGCTCAACGCTCGCGCCCCGGTTAATCCAGCCACTGCCGAACAGGTGCTTCAGGCCGCCGAAGCCGTGGGTTATTTTGCCGCGCGGCTGATCGGCCAACGCATTCTCGAACGTCGCCCCACGTACCGTTTCGGCATCCTGCTGCTGGGCACCGCCCAGGCGTTCTACGCCAACCTGGCCCAAGCCATCACCGAGGCCGCGCAGCGCCAGGCCGGAGCCAACCTGACCTGCCAATTCGAATACGTTTTTGATCGCACCCCCAGCGCCATCATTGCCCAGATCGAACAGTTGGCAGTGCAATGCGACGGCCTGGCGGTGGTCAGCTTCGCCCACCCGCTGATCAACGCCGCCCTTGCCCAGATTCGCGGGGCCGGAGTGCCCGTGGTGGCACTGCTGTCGGGCATTCATGAGGCGGCGACCGAGCCCTATGTCGGCCAGGACAATCAAGTAGTCGGGCGCACGATGGGGTGGCTGCTGGCCCGCACCTGTGGTGCGCGCAAAGGCAGCATCGGCATTCTGCTCGGTGGCCATCGCTTTCTTGGCCACCAGGAGCGGGTCGAAGGCTTGCACAGTTACTTGGCCGAACACGCACCTGGGTTGCGCCCGCTGGAGCCGCTGATCAATCTGGATAACTGCGACATCACCGAGGAAGCAACCCTCGACCTGCTGGTTCGGCATAGCGATTTGCGCGGGTTATGCGTGGTAGGCGGCGGTGGCGACGGGATCATCAACGCGTTGGCGCAACTGCCCAAGCGCCCGACGCTGTGCTGTATTTTGCAGGAGTCCACCGAGCTGTCACGCCAAGCCCTGGCTCAGGGTTTGGTCGACGTGGTGATCGACTCTCAGCCGCGCCAGACCGCAACGGCGCTGGTGAATCTGTTGGTGGAATTGCAGACTGCGCAGCAGTTCGATCCTGTGCGTCACCGGGTGCATATTCCGCTGCAGATTGTGACATCGGAAAATACCTAAAGCTGATGGGCTGGCGGTACAACCTGCTCGGTCTTTGATGGCACGGCCTTCCTGCTTATGCCTGTCGGATCTACCTCCGGGCTAAACCGTTGGTACTGTTCCGCCGTCGATCACAAACTCACTTCCCGTGATAGATGCCGCTCGCGGCGAAGCCAGGAAACCGATCAGGTCAGCAACTTCGCAAGGCGTCGATGGGCGGCCGAGCGGGATACCCCCAAGTGCTTTCATGATGATCTCTTTGCCACCTTGGTAGTCAGTACCTGCCTCCTGCGCGAGTCGCTCGGCCAATGCGACCGACGCTTCGGTTTCAACCCAGCCCGGCGAAACCCGAACCACGCGGACGCCTCTGGGCGAAACCTCTTTCGATAAACTTTTGCTGTACGTCGAAAGCGCGGCCTTGGCCGCCGCGTAAGCTGTTGTAGCCTCCGGCAGTGGCAGCCGACTCTGGATGGAGGTGACGTGGATGACGACCCCTTCCCTGCGCACCAGCATACCCGGGAGCAAGGCGCGATCGAGGCGCACCGCCGGCAACAGGTTCAGGTTGAGCTCTCGTTGCCACTGTTCCTCGTCCAGCGCAGCAAAACCGCCGCCGGGTGCCGACGAACCACCCAGGACGTGGATCATGATGTCCACGCCACCCAGCCACTGTTGGATCGCGGCGATCAGTACATCACAACCTTCCCGGGTCGAAAGATCAGCCGCAATCAGAAGAGCGCCCGGCATTTCCACGTCCACCTGCCTGGCCGAGGTAATGACCTTCGCACCCTCGGCCAGTAACAACTCGACGACAGCCTTGCCGATGCCTTTGGTGCCACCGGTGACGAGGACCCGCTTGCCAGTCAAACCTAAATTCAGCATGGCGTGATCTCCAGGGAACGGATTAGACCGTCTTCCAGTGTGAAGAGGTAACTCAGTTGAACCGGGCTACCGGGGAAATTCCCAACAAGGCGCGCAATGACAGTCAGCTCGCCCTGCCCTTGCAGGGCTTGCAGTGGTTGGACCTGATAGATGAAGGCTCTGCGTGCCTCCTGTTGCCAGGCTTCGATGGCAGCCGTTCCTTCGTACGTTTTTCTTTCATCGCAAACCGTGGCGTCAGAGCGGAAGCAGCTCGCAAGTTGCGCTGTATCGCCACCATTGCTGATTGCAAAGTACGTCTGCACGACGTCGGGAAGCTGAAGGGTCATTTGCCGATCTCCTGGATGAATGTCCTGGAGCAATCTTGCTGCCTGACGGATAGTTTGTTCAACTGGGACAAACCTTTATGACCAATCCCGAAATTCAGGACAATCCATGCCACACGATCGTTTAGGCCTCAGTGAGCTGGACGCTGTTATAGCGGTCGCACGCAGGGGCTCGTTTCGGCAAGCCGCTATCGATCTCGACGTCTCCACCACCGCGCTGAGCAACACCATCGCGCAACTGGAAACCCGCCTCGAATCGCGGCTGTTCAATCGCACGACCCGTAGCGTGTCCATCACCGAAGCCGGCAGGATATTTCTGGAGCAGGTGGGGCCAGCCTTGCAGGATCTGCGTGCTGCACTCGATGCAGTGCGATCGCATAACGCCGGGCCCTCAGGCACGCTGCGTATCAATGCGTTCGCCAGCGCTGCCCGATCGGCGCTCCTGCCACTGGTGATGGAGTTCTTGCAGCATCATCCGCAAGTACACATCGACCTCGTCACCGAAGGCCGTCTGGTGGATATCGTGGCTGACGGCTTCGATTTCGGCGTGCGCTCAGCAAGCCTCGTTCCGAACGACGTGATTGTCGTCCCGCTCGGCCCTCCGCAACGGTACGCGGTGGTCGGTTCGCCGGCGTACTTCGAAAAACACGGTAAACCGCGAACGCCATCCGAGCTGCTCCAGCATCGCTGCATCCGCGTTCGACTACCGAATGGAGCGATTTTCCCGTGGCATTTCGAGCGGGACGGGGAAGTGACTCGCCTCGATGTGAACGGGCCGCTTACGCTGGATGAATCCAGCGTGGTCAAGGTGGCGGTGCAGGAAGGCATGGGGCTCGGTTTTTTCATGGAGCAGGACGTTCACAACGAAATCCGCACCGGACAGTTCGTGCGGACTCTCGAAGACTGGACACCGCCCAGAGACAAGCTGTGCCTGTACTACCCGAACCGCCGCAACCCCAGCGCGGCAGCCAAGGCATTCATCGACCTGGCACGCGCCAGTCAAGCCAAACTGGACGGGCTCGCCTGATTCAGGCTTGACCTTGACCTGGCTCAGGCAATCAACCCCAGTGTCAGCCCCTTCAAGGTAGCGGCTGCCCGGGTCGAGCATTCCAGTTTGCGAAAGATGCTTTCCATATGCGTGCGAACCGTGCTCGGACTGATGTCCAGCAGGATGCGGCACTCGCGAGACGTGAGTAACGAAGCCTTCGGTTGCCGCATCCGCCGCTCGCCACCTGCGGCGGCAATGACTGCTTCGCAAACATCGTTGTCGAACAAGCCATTGCCAGCATCCTGTTTGAGCAGCCTGGCTGCATCCGCTTCGCCGTAAGCCGATCGCCATGGCCTGGCTTCCCTTAGCGCGACCCAGGCTACCGATGTGGCGAACAGGCGATGCTCGGCACTCAGCGCATCACCCGCCACGCCTCGAAAATAGCCACTGCCGTTGAGCCGTTCATAGGCATGGGCTGCAATCTCTGCGGGCACAGCCAGTTCAGTGATAGGTCTAAGCGCCTGTTGCGTCCAGTAAGGGACAAGGCGCACCCGCTCCGCAGCGCTGTATGGCAGCGTTCCTGCGGTATTCCACAGGTGGTTCGAAACGGCTGCCCGGCCGAGACCGTAGATGAGTGCGGACTTGCCAATGTCTGTCAAAGTCGGTTCACGCAGCCCCCACAGGCGTGCAGCTTCCACGGCGACATGCGCGACCTGCCGCGAATGCCCTGCCAACCACGGCAGCTTCAAGTCGATTATGTCTCCCACCAACGTCAGTGAGACGCAACGCTGCTCATGCCCGTGGTCAACGGTTTTCCACAGCGTTTCCAGATCCGCCAGCCAGTCCTTTGCGTTGTCCAGAAGCAACGATACCAGCGACGCTGGATAGCGCCGATCCGACTGTTCTCTGATCCAGCGTAACGCCGCATCCAGGCCGTGTGCACGACTGAGAATATCCAGATCGCCTGCAAGTACTACCTGATAGGCGACCTCCGGAATGTGCTCATGGGTCAGACCCAGCGGCCGGCCAGTGCCGTCGTAGGTTTCGAACACGCGACGCAGGCCCGCCTCGACGGCGGCACCGAGCTGGAGGGTTTTGGCGATGGCTCCAGACACCTCACAGTGCACAACGGCAAGCGGGGTTGCCTGATGCACCGCGTTCATTTGCTCATTGCCCAGCGTCAAATCGAGCATCGCGCGGCGGCCATCGACGTCGTCGCCCAGCAGATCCGCAAAGCCTTCGGCATTGGCGGTGCAACCGGACCAGCGCAGCAAGGCAACCTGTTCCGCTACCCTCAGGTGCTCACCGTCGCCGTGCTGGGCCTGCGCAAGCATCCGCGCCAGTGCGGCAACGCGCCGGGAATGACCGAGAGGTTGTCCCATGCTGAGGTCACCGACCTGGGCGATCGTCGCCAGTGCCCCACCCAGGGAGATGTCCAGTTGCAACTCACTATCCATGAAAAATGTCCCGGGGTCGGCTAATTGACCGATGCCCACATCGCAGGCCGGTCAGCGGAATTTGAACTCCCGAACAGGAGCTCATCCAATGAAAACAATCAAATCGAAAATCGCTACCGTCGCTTTTGCCCTGGCCGGTACCTTCACCGCAAGCGCCAGTCACGCGCAGGATACAACGCCCTCCGTGGTGATCGTACACGGCACGTTCGCCGACGGCTCCGATTGGGCCAAAGCGGTGCCACTGCTCCAAGCCCAAGGGGGTGGCCGTTACGGTTGTGCAAAACCCGCTCACCTCGCTTGCCGACGATGTTGCCGCGACGCGCCGCGCCTTGAACAACCAGCAGGAAGGTGGTTCTAGTCGGGCACTCTTGGGGTGGCACCGTGATTACCGAGGCCGGTAGCGATCCGAAGGTCAGCGCGCTGGTGTATGTCGCCGCCTTCGCGCCAGAGACCGGGCAAACCAGCGGCGAACAAGGTAAAGGCGCGCCCACGCCCCCTGGCACCAGTCCTGCTCCGCGAAAATGGGCCGAGACACGATATCGGTGGTCGACCATCAACTGCGCGTATATGGCATCGATAAACTGCGCATCGCTGATGCCTCGATCATGCCGCGAATTACCGCAAGCCAGCACAGCCCTCAATCGGTTTGCGGCCAGTCCTCGTCGGGAACGTCACTGAAATCACCGCCCTCCACGCCATCGATTTCGTACTGTGTCAGATAGTCGCCAAGCAGGTCGCCGAAGTGGTCTTGCTGAGTCTGCCGTTTGCCCTCCGCAATAAGGCCCGGAAGCAACAGGGCAACCGCGCCGACGCCTGCCGCCACGGTGCCTAGGACTCCAGCCAGCGGGGCCATCGCCGCCCTGACTGCCAGATGGCCAAAAAGGCCTGCGCCGCCCTCAATCGCTGATGCCAGGCCTGACAATGACGCCAGTGCGCCTGAAGTGATGCTGATACCACCACTGACGGGGTCGCCCTTGCGAATCGACTGAACGCCATCAAAGATTCCGTACGCACCCGCAACCATGCCGGCCAAACCGCCGATACCCTTGGCACCGCTTTCAAACTTGTCGGCAGTGCCAGTGAGAGATTTTATGGGGTCGTCGAAAAAGGCTCTGATTTTCGGATCAAGATCAATGTTTCCTTTGTTTTTCAGGTAGCTTTTCAGGTTCTTGGCACCACCCTCGGTGAGCAGGGTCGTCGTCATGACCGATCCGGTGGTGATGTCTATGATGTTTCGTTCGGTCAGGTTTGCGCCATTCTGAGCGCCTTTGGCGATCGTCACGCCAGCCATGAAGATGCCGCTAACGCCATGCAGTCCCCCTTTGTCAGACAAGTTCTTGAGGTCGGGGTTGAGCCAGGACGACTTCAATTCCGCAAGCGACTTTGTGCCTTGGCGCAGGATGTCCCAATTCGAACGGACACCCGCGACGATCTGATCGGCCGTTGCGACGGTGCCATCCGGATTGGTCACGAGTTCTGGATTGGACTGGATAAGCGTCTCGGCCATCGTCCTGACTTTTGCCTCGTCAAGCTCGTCACCGCCATTGATACCCAGGGCTTGCTTGACATCCTCGAAAGTGCCGTCTTTCATGGCGTTGTCGCGCCCGATCCGGCTGAAATTGTCGTTCAACTGCGGGTCTAAACCTGCGGTGACGCTGGGATCCAGCGCCGCGTTGTAGAGCGCGACCTCCGCGGAGAAGGTGCCGACCGCTTCTTCGAAGGTGCCCGTTTTCATCAGTTCTTCCAGTCGCGTCCCGGAAACAAGCGACTGCTCGTAATGATCCTGGAACGCCTGGGCATGCTGAGAGGCAGCGAGCCCCTTCTGAATTTCTGCCCGATCATTGATGCCGAGCGCTTCCTGATAAAGCGTTGCCGTCGAGAAGTATTCGGCCAGCACCGCCTGTTGGTCGGTGCTGCCGTCTTTCGTATGCTTTTCCCATAGCGCATCAAGAGCTGCACCGGACTTGATGTCATCGTAGTTTTTTTGCACCGAGTCCTTTAACCCAGGAACTGCCTCAAATAGATTGGTCATCTGCGTCGAGGTGGTTTCATTAAGAAATTTGACCACCTCGGGATCACTTTGTAGCTGCTCAATGTGGCTGTTGACATCGGCAAGCAGCTTGTTGGGATCTGGATGGCTGCGCACAGCGTTGGCGATGGACACCTTACCGTAGTCATCACTCCACAGACCGGCAGCCGCACCGTCGATGATCAACTGTCGCGCCTTGAGCAGATCCTGTAACACCGCAGCCCGCTGTTCGGCGGAATAGTTGCCAGGGTTTTCAAAGACGTCCTTGCCCAGGTCACCGGTATCAATGCCGGAGACCCCACTGGCATTCGCTACCTGGTTGATGAACAGCAGAGCGTCTCCAGCGGTTTTGGGGCTGGAGGCCTTCAACCAATTCTGGATGTCGCGCTTGTCGAGCGCGCCATCGGGTTTGCTCTCCAATGGTTTCCCACTGGTTTCAAGCGTTTCGAACGCCCCCGTCTGCGACCAAAAAGTCAGGGCTTGCTTCAAGTCATCGCTGATGTTCGGGTTTTCATCCAGGTACTTCTGCAAGGACTCACGCGTCAGGTATTTACCGGTCTCCGTCCGATCGCTGATCTCGTCGAAGTTCTCCAGCAGCAGCGCCGAATGCTTCGCAAGTTCCAGGGAGGTCGCGTCAGCATTCGGGGAGGCTTTCAGAAAGTCGTTATAGGCGCCGATGTCTTCGGCTTTGACAGCAACAGGTCGTAGCCATGCATTCAGGTCGTTGCTGCTGATTTTGCCGTCAGCCTTGTTGTTGTGTGCCTTGGTATCAAGCAGGTCAAAAAATCCTTTGTTATCGAGCAGGAACTGCGCCGCCTCGCGATCTTCTGCGCTTCGATTTTCATCGGCAGCGTACTTCCTCAAATCCTTGTCACTGACAATGCTGTCGGAGGCGTTCCAGTCGTCCCATCGATCACGGATCGTGTCGATGATCTCGCTGTTCTGCTCGTAAAACTTGCTCTGGTAGCCTTCCTGTTTCCAGACCACCTGGTTGTAGAGGTCGGGCGTCACGTCCTTCGAGACATGGATCTTTTCGCCATTGATCGTCAGGCGGATAAAACCAGTGTGTTCATCCGGGGGCAAAATTTCTGCGCTCGCCAGTGTTTCTGCTGATAGAAGTGCGCCATCTGCGCGCAACAAAAAGCCTTCGTCGTTACCTTTTTGCAACGCATCAACCTTGGCGAAGTAATCAGGCGTCGCCTCTTTGCTGATGGTGAATTCATTGCCCCCTTTGTCTCGCGCGGAGTACGCCGTCACCTCACCATCCACCCACCACCCCATGAAAATCTCGAGATCCTGGAGCGGTACGGTTTCGTCGTTGCGTAACGTACGTCCATCTGACTGCTTCAGCGTTTCTGCGATGGCGCCGCCCGCTTCTCGCAACGCCAAGAGCACGCTCTCAGGCAGGGACGGCAAAACTTCTTTGTCTGCCGCACCGCGTGGGTCAGGCTTTTTATCGCTGATTTGCATACGGGCCGCGCCAAGCATTTTCTCAAAGCGCTGACCCGCTTCAAAATCAGGGGATTGGCTATCTGTGGGGCGGGCATTGCTGTCGATTCGCAAGGGGACGTCCTCCTGACAATGGCGCCGATAGCGCTAGAGGAATCAACTTTGACCATTGAACATTGCAGGGGAATGACTCGGCTCGAATCGCAACCTTAAACGCGCAAAAGACCCGATGGATCGGGAGAGCAGTTGGACGACCAAACGTCATGCCGGTTTACAGGGACTTTCAAACTCGCTCCGTCCATTTGTGAGGCACTCACCAGCAGGTACGCTCAAATCAACCGAGCGGCCACCAGGATATCCGCCACTGCCTGGAAGGTGTTATCCGGCACAGGGTCCCCCGGCACTGCCCGTCGGGCGATGTCCTTGGCCAGGACGGTATCGAGGCTATGGGCAATCCCCAGGCCCCGGGCCTGCGCAAGCAACTGCGCCGCGTCCTCGAGCTCGGCCTTGCACACCACCACCGGTACCGGAGTTTCGCCGCGTACATAACGTATACCCACCACCCAACCAGGGTCGGAGCCGACCATCAACGATGCACGCCCCACGCCCAGCTTGGTGGCCAGGGCTTGCATTTCCCGACGTTGACGCTGGCGTTCCTGTTTGATCACCGGATCGCCGTCACTGTCCTTGCGCTCACGCTTCTGTTCGCTGCGGGTCATTTTCATGTCACGGCCGAACAGCCAGCGCTGCATCATCACGTCTGCCGCCCCGACCAGCAGAAAGGCAGCCAGCACGGTGAACACCAGAGGCTTGAGTACCAGGTAGAAAGTTGATTCGATGCAGCCGGCGCCGCAGCGCGACGACTCCATCAGCGCCTGCAACGCCCCACGCCCGATCACGTAGAACGCCAGCCCCAGCAGTACGACCTTGATCACGCCCTTGAGGAATTCAACGAAACTGCGCATCGAAAAAATGCGCTTGAAGCCATCGATCGGATTGATACGTTTGATGTCCGGTTTGAGGGGTTCGACCGAGAACACCACGCCGCGCATGCTGATGATGTTGGTCAGGATCACCGCCCCCACCGTCACGGCCACCACCGGCAGGGTGAGGTTGATGAGCAACTGCCCGGCGATGTCCAGCACCCGTGGCCAGACGGTGTGAAAAGGTTCGATGTAGATCAGCGCGATCAGGTCCAGCAACGCGGTGATCTGTGCCTGGGCCTTGGGCACCATGATCGAGATACAGAGCGTGCAAAACAGGATGACCATGCCGGAGACCAGGTCCTGACTCTTGGACACCTGGCCTTTCTTGCGCGCCTCGCTGAGCTTCTTGCTGGTGGCCGGCTGTGATTTCTCTTCGCTGCTATCGCTCATGGACGCTTCGCCCGAAACAGGGAAGTCATACCGAATCGGCCAGCGTCTTCAGGAGCTCCACCGTACCGCGGAATTCGCCGAGTTGCTCGATCATCACCGGAATCAGGAAGCTGATGTAGACCACCATCAATACAGTGAAGAACATATTTTTCACCGGCAGCGACAGATCGAAAATGTGCAAGTTGGGCGCCATGCGCGACAGGTAAGCGAGCATCAGGTCAGTGACCAGCATGCAGATGATCAGCGGCCCGACCATGATCACGCCGATGCGGGTCACCTGGTCGAGAATCCGCAGCACCGCCATCAACGCCGAACTGGCAAACAACGGTGTAAACTCGGTCACCGGCCATAACAGGTAGCTGTGGTAATAGCCGTCGACCATCATGATGAAGCCGCTGGACATGAAGAACAGGGCGATCAACATCACCGTCAGCAAGGTGGCCATGACACTGGACTCGCCCGATGACAAGGGATCCACCAACTGGGCCATGGTCGAACCGCGTTGCAGATCGACCAACTCGCCGGCCACTTCCGCCGCCCAGAACGGGATGCCGAACAGCAGTCCGATGAGGATACCGATCAGGAATTCCTTGATCAGTAGGCCGGCCAGGAAGAACCCACCATGTTCTGGCAGTGCAGTGAAAGCGCCATACACCGGAACAAACATGGGGATGGCAATGGACACCGCGACGCAACTGCGGATCATGCCGGTCAGGCCCAGGCGGTTGAAGGCTGGGGTAATCACCACCACGCCCATGGCGCGGCTGGCGGACAGTGCCGCCGAGCTGATGACCGGATAGGCGACTTCGATGAACTGGTTGGCAAGCTCGATATTCATGCCATTCAGCGCGTCCACAACGGGAAGTTGTCCAGCACCTGGTTACCCAGTTCCACCACCTGGCTCGCCAGCAACGGCCCCACGAACACGATCGTCAGCAGCACCGCCACCAGCTTGACCGCCTGCGGCAGGGTCTGGTCCTGGATCTGGGTGAGTGCCTGCAGCAACCCCACTCCCAGGCCGACGATGATCGCAACAGCCAGTGCCGGGGCGGACAACAGCAGCACCGTCATCAGCGCCTGATTCATCAACGAAAGAAATACATCCTGGCCCATCAGGTGCCCCCATAGCTAAGAATCAGGCCATGCATCAAGCGCGACCAGCCGCTCAAGGCGACGAACAGAAAGAGCTTCAGCGGTATGGAAATCAGCGTAGGTGAAACCATGGACATGCCCATGGCCATCAATACGTTCGCCACCAGCAAATCCACCACCAGAAAGGGAACGTACAGCAGAAAACCGATTTCGAACGCCCGGGTCAGTTCGGAGCTGACGAACGCCGGCACCAGCACCACCAAGTCATCGTCGCGCAGATCGGCCCGGGCTTCAGGAGACCAGATGGTCTCCGTGGCCTGGATGAAAAAACCACGCTCGCTTTCGTTGGCGAAACGCGAAAGGTGCGCCTGCAATGGCGGCCTCAGTGCGTCCCCGAAGGCAGTAAGTTGCTCGATGCTCTCGATGTTGAGATCACGGCCCTGCACCTGCCGGTACATGTCGCCCAGCAACGGCGTGGTGACGTAGACCGACAGGATCAGGGCGATGCCGTACAGCACCATGTTGGGCGGTGTCTGTTGCACGCCCAGGGCGTTGCGAATCAGGAACAGCACCACGGAGATTTTCATGAAACCGGTCAGGGTCACCACTGCCAGCGGAATAAGACCGATGGTGGCGACGACCACAATGATTTCAATCAGGTTGGGCTGGTAGCCATTCATGACGCGGCGATGCTCAACACGCGCACACCCAGGCCTGGACCGATCCTGACCAATTGCCCCTGGCCGACGCGACGGCCGTTTATCATCAGGTCGACGCTGTCCTGGCGTTGCTCGGTGAACGACAGCAGGCTGCCCTCCCCCAGTTCGCGCAGCTGCGCCAGGGTCAACTCGACACTGCCGGCCTGGCAAACCATTTTCAGTGGCAGTTCGTCCAAGCGCGAATCCAGGTTTCGCCCTTCAGCGGTTTCACTCATGGTGGGTGCTTCGTTCACAGAAAATTCCTTGGAAAGATTGATGCTCATCGGTGTTTCAAGCAGTGTCAGCCTGGTGCCGTCCTGGCCGGCCCGGGCGTGCAAACGATGGTTCACCACCAGCCGCACCTGGCCCATGGGCCAAGGATCGAGCATCACCACATCGCCCGGATTGAGGCTGCGCAGCTCGCCGACACTCAGCTCGGCTTCGCCGGCCTCGACCGCCAGCCACAGGAGCAGGTCTGTTAGCGCATGGGGAGCCGGCGGTGCATACCGATCGAGCCACTGCGCGACCTGCTCGCCAGCATTGGCACTCAAGTGCAGCACAACGAGCATGGACGAGCCGTCGAGCTGGACTTGGGTGACCAGGCGCAACGGGCAAGGTTGCGCGGCCAGGGCGGCGTGAACCGGGTCGGCGTGGTCAATGAAACGCATCGATTGCCCGGTCAGGCGCTCCAACGGTTCGATCAGGCTCAGCAGGGACAGCTCCAGCAGCATCGCGCCAGGCAAGGTTTGAAAGTCCAGGGCAACGGGCACACCCAGGGCGTGCAGCGCCTGCGCTGGCAGGTGCAGCCTGATGGCCGACGCGTCGCCCTCCTCGCCCAGCCCCAGCAACAGCTCAACTGCCGTGACGTCAGGTTCGGCAACGGAGCCCCAGCGCACGCCAATCACCTGGCCTGCGCATTCTCCCTTCCAGGTTTCGCGGCTACGATGCAGGCGATTGTGCAGGTCCACCCATTGGGGGTCGACAGGCGTCAATTGTTCGGCAAAGGGTGTCCAGAGTGGGTCCTGGTGACAGCTCACGCACGGCCTCCGATAGCAGCGCGAGGAATTTCGTCGGCCTCCAAACGGTGTTCGTCGACAAGGCGCTCGACGCGCTCGCGGCCTTCGAGCAAGGTGTCGCAGGCTTGCGCCTGGCGCTGTCGAGCCACATGGGCAACCCGAAACACTTCGCGCTCGTGCTCGTGGATTTCCAGGGTGCGCGCCACTTCACTGACGCTCACTTCCAGCTTTCGCTGTCCGCCCTCGTACAGCTCCTCCAGATGCTCCTGGGCCATACGCCAGTCGCTGATCGACATGCCTTCGCTGATCGAGCCGTAGATGCGCTCGGCTTCACGGGCCAGGGCCTCACGATGCAGGCGCAGGTTTTCCTTGGCGTCATCCAGCGCCACGTTGGTCTGCCGGCAGCGTCGCTGCTGAGCGACCAGTTGGCTGGACGCACGTTGCTCACGCAACTTGCGCAACGCTTGAAGGCTACGCATGTCACTGGTTTTCATAAGACCTCCATGGTTGTCATGCCATCACCCTGCGCATGTGTTGCAGGGTTTCGTTGGGATTGCTTGGCTCGTTGGCCCCTTGGCGCAAGAACGCTTCAATGGCGTCATGCCGCTCAATCGCCTCGTCGGCCAGTGGGTCGCTCCCGGCGGCGTATTCGCCGACCCGGATGAGCATTTCGATCTCGTTGCGCCGCGCCATCAGCTCGCGCATGCGCATGGCCAGGTGGCGTTGCTCGTCGCCACACACCTGGTCCATCAACCGGCTACGGCTTTGCAGCACATCCACCGCCGGGAAAAAGTTGCGTTGCGCAAGTTCGGCGCTGAGCACGATGTGCCCGTCGAGGATTGAGCGGGTTTCTTCAGCCACCGGGTCCATCGAGGCATCGCCTTCTGTGAGCACGGTATACAACCCGGTGATGCTGCCGGTCTCGCCGGGGCCGGCGCGTTCAAGCAGGCGCGGCAAGGCGGAGAAAAAGGAGGGTGGGTAACCGCGACGGGTTGGCGGCTCGCCCACCGCCAGGCCGATTTCACGCTGGGCCCGGGCAAAGCGGGTCAGGCTATCCATCAACAGCAGCACGTTGCGGCCCTGGTCGCGGTGATATTCGGCCAGCGCAGTGGCAACAAAGGCGGCGCGTACCCGCTCGGCAGCCGGACGGTCGGAGGTGGCGACCACGGCCACGGTACGCGCCCGGGCCTCGGCGCCCAACTGCACATCGAGCAGCTCGCGCACTTCACGGCCGCGCTCACCGATCAGGGCGATCACGATGACATCGGCACTGGTATTGCGCACGATGCTCGCCAGCAGCGAAGACTTACCCACCCCCGGTTCACCGAAGATGCCCATGCGCTGGCCCTGGGCCAAGGTCAGCAGGCCGTCGATGCTGCGCACCCCCAAGGACATCGGGTGGGCAATCAGTTGGCGGCTGAACGGCGCTGGAGGCTCGGCATGCAAGGGGTAACGCTGCAACACGCCCAGCGGCGGGCTGCCATCGAGAAATTCGCCCATGGGGCTGATCACCCGGCCCAGCTGCGCATCGCCGACGCTTACCCCCAGGGTCTCGCCGGTGGCGATGATTTCGGTGCGGGTCGACAGGCCGTCCATCGAACCGATGGGCGAAAGGATCGCTTCGTCATCTTCAAAACCAATGACTTCGGCAGCCAGGCTGCGGCCGCTGCCGGGTTCGCGCAACTGGCACAGTTCACCGATGTGCACACCGGCGACGCTAGCGCGCAGCAGCACTCCGCGGATACTGCGGATGGTGCCCTTCATGGGGCGCGGTCGGGCATTGGCCAGACGTTCGGTCAGGCGCGGCAGCAGGTCGTGGGGGATCGTGATCATGGCTGTGCCTCGTCGGCAAACGGCAGCAGGTTGCGGCGCAGGTTGAGCAACTGGGCTTCAAGCCCCAGCTCCACTGAACCCACCGGACTGCTCAGCCGTGCCTGACCACCTTGCAACCGATCGTCCGGTTCCACGGCAATCGTCGGCAAGCCGTCCTCTTGCAGTTTGAATTGCTGACGCACCGCTTCGGCGTCCTGACGGGAGACGAACAGGGTCAGGGCCTGATCCTGGCGGAACGCCCCCAATGCCTTGCGGGCGCAACGCATCACGCGCTCGGCATCGTCCATGTCATCGAGTATTTCGCGCACAATGCCCAGCGCCAGATCGGCCAGGGACGTTTCCAGCCCGGCCAGCCAGGCATCGATCCTCAACGACGTTTCGCCCAGCAGTGCGCTGACCTGTTCGGCACCCTCCCGGCGCCCGCTTTCAAAGCCTTCGGCATGGGCTTGTTGCAGCCACTGCTCACTGTCTTGCCTGATGGCCTCAGCCTCGTCACGGGCAGCCTGCAGGAAGGCGTAGCCGTCTATCCACAGGTCTGCCTGTTCGGCACGCAGAATACGGGCGGCAGGACGGGTCGGGAGCTCGCTCATCGGGTCCCCTGCTCCTCAAGCTGTGGAAGGTTCGAGGCGGCGCTGCGCACGATGGCCAAAGCATTGGCCACAGGTGTGGCACTTACCGGTCCGCTCTCAACTGGCAGCTCGGCAAAACGCAGGCGCAGCCAGGGCCGAAGTGGCGCTGGCTGGGCGCTCAGCCAAGCGGTGATGCAGCGGGCGCCATCATGGTCGATGACTTCAAGCAGTTCGGCCGGCTGACGCAGCAAGTCGGCACCGCTGCCCAGGGCACGGTTTGCCAGGGCCAGGGCAAACACATCACTGCCCAGCAAATCGCGCAACTGGTTGACCACATCGCCACGGATCTCGCGACTCAGGGTGGTGCTATGCAAAATCGCGCCACACAGACGCGGCAGGCGCTTGAAGTCCTCGGGAGGCAGCATCAGAACCGGTAGATCGTCGACATCGGGCAGTGGCAGGCTACTGGGAGCCTGCAGCTCATGACGGCTGAGCAACAAGCGTATCAATCGCGCCTGGAAGCGCGGCTGTTTGCGCAATGCGCTCAGCGCACTGCCGGAGGTCTCGGGGAAGCACGCCGCAAGAGGCTGCGTGCCGACGAAATCCAGCGGCTGCTCGAGCAGGTTTTGCCACTGCGGCAAAGCGGCGGCACTCATTTCACGTCCTCCAGCTCATACAAGGCGCGGGAGGCGCGTCGTTGCCAGTACTGCCAGCCCAACACACCGACCATCGACAGCGCGGCCAGCAGCAGGACGCCGAACAGCATCCGGGCACGGGGCAGGTTGTCTTCGAGCATCCATATGCCCAGGAAGCTGGCCAGGCGCGGCTGTGCGTTGGCCCGGCCGCTGCCGGTGGCGGCCTTGATTACCGTGACCGACACCCCTTCGTAGCTCAAGCCGGAGATGCCGTTGGCCACCAGGGTTTTGATCTGCGGGATCAGGGGGTTGATGTCGGTATTGGGGTCGTAGCGCACCAGCACTGAAGCCGACGACGGGGAAATCACCCGTTTGAGCAGGTCATTGTCGGGCAGCACCACATGTACCCGGGCAGAAACCACACCGTCGATCAGCGAGACGCTGTGCGAGAGTTCTTCACTGAGCGCGTAGACCATCTGGGCCCTTTCCTGCACGGGAGAAGACACCAGGCCACCACTCTTGAACACGGCGCCCATGTTGGAAAAGGTTTGGCCCGGCAAGCCAGCTTCGTCGAGCAGGCTCATGGCCTCGGCAAAGCGTTTTTCGTCCACCACCACGGTGAGTTGGCCGTTTTCCTGGACCTTGCGCGAGGCCGGCACACCCTCACGCAGCAGCACTGCAACCATGGCATTGGCCTCACGCTCGCTGAGGTTGGTGTACAGGTCGATATCGCAGCCCTGCAGCATGCAGGCAAAGGCGAGGACAATCATCAGGCGCACGGCATGGCAACGGCGGAACATGGCTTTATTGACCTTTCAAGAGCGTGTTGGCTGCGCCGGAAATCTGCGTCGCGCCACGAACGACCATCTGAGTTTCAATGGAGTAATCGAACATGCGGCCCAACGATTGGACGATCTGGTCGACCTGCTGATCGCCGACCTTTTTCCCCGACTCGCCCGCCGCCCCCTCAGGAAGTGAGGCGGGCGATTGCGTGCCGGGAGGAGCCACAACGTTGCCAGCCGTCGGCCCATTGGTCAGCGCATCGGCACGCTTGGCGAAGTTTTGCGAACGGTCGATGAAACCGTTCAGGCGCTCCATCAAGCCTTCGCCAATCTGGTGCGGACTGGCGCCGGCAGGCATGCCCTTGGCGCTGTTTGTCATGTGTTCGAACAAGTTCTGGGAGGCCTGCAAATCGACCTGCCCTCCTGACGGCGGCAGCGCCGCCGTGGCTGTTGTTCCGAGACTTACAGTCATGGCGTGGGCCTATTCGTCATCATCCGACTGGGCTTCGTTCAGGATTTCCTGGGCACGAGGCATGATGATGAACTGGCCACCAATCGTGACGGCCTGAGTGATCAGGGCCTCAGTGAGTTCTTCATCGCTCAGCTCGCTCTTGGCGTTGTCCACCGCTGCATTGAACTGCGCTTCGGAGTGAGTAGTGACAGCGGTATTTTCGCTGATGGGGGTAACTGACATGGTGGTTCTCCTTGACGGGGTTGATGACAGATCGATCGGTTAATGGAGCCTACAGGCGAGTGCTTTCACTCTTGTGTCACTGCACCGCCCCTGAACACACGCACGCCGCGCTCGCGAGTCGTCGTCGCCATCGGCGTCGGCGTCGGCGTAAGCTGCTGGTCGAAGTGTTGCTCAATCATGGCCAGCCAGGCCGGCGGCCCGGAAACGAACAACTCATCGCCATCGGGTCCGGTGCGCACCGACATATGCGTGCCGTAGACATCCCGGCTGGTGACGTAATCCTGCAACTGCTCCAACTGCCGGCCCTGGGCTTTGAAGAGTCGCGTATCGGTTTCGGAGTCGGCGGAGAGGTAAAGCACATTGCCGTCGAAGTACCACGTCAAACCGTTGAAGTCGCACAGCGCCGTCAGGAAGTCGCCGGCGGACTCGGCACGTATCCGGCTGCGCGATTTGCCGCGTACCTTGTCCGACATGACGACGCTCAGGCCCATGTTTTGGCCAAACTCTTGCAGCGCGGCGCGCACGTCCTGCTCGACCAGCACATAGGCATAGGGCCGAACGAACCAGTCCGGCTGCGGGTTGGCATCGTCGACTTGCGTTTGATTGGCGGCCAGCAGGTTAAGCGCGATCACCATCAGCGCCACGCCGATCGCCGCCCGCGACACCTTATGCATGAAATCGCCCTCCGCCGCCGGCCTGAAGACACGCCCCGAACAAAAAACGGGCACTCTTATGGATGATGTCAAGAAGATGACTTAAACGTCGGTCAACCTGTCCGGTCTGAGTGGTCAACACTCCTTGGTTTTGCCCACTGCAAAATTCGCCGAAAGAGCTCTGTTCATGCCAAATCGTTTTGCCTGCACATCGTTGTTGTTTGCCAGCATCACCCTTGCTTCCTGCGCCCACCAACCGGCCTCCGATGGCAGCTACCAGCGCTACATGCAACTGGCCGGCGACCTGCAAAAGCGTGGTGATGCGGGATCTGCCGCAGCGTTGTACGAAAAAGCCACCCAGGAACCGGACGCCCGGATCGACGCTTGGTTGAAACTGGGCGAAGCGCGCCTGGCCAGCGGCGATGCGCGGGCCGCCGAGCGCGCCTACCAGCAAGCGCTGGAACGCCAGTCCGACAATGCCGCGGCATTGCTCGGTGTGGGCACAGCCCAACTGCACCAGGGCAAACTGGATCGAGCGGTGACTTCCCTGACCCAGGCCAGCGCGGGCAACCACCCCGAAGCGTTCAATCGCCAGGGTGTGGCGCAGATGCTGCGGGGTGAGCCAGCAGCGGCCCAGGTGGCATTCAGCCAAAGTCTGGTCCTGGCGCCCACCAACCTGGACACTCAATGCAACCTGGCACTGGCCTACGCTTTGGGCGGCCAGTCGCAACAGGCGCTGCAAATCATCAAGGAGGTTCGCGACTCGCCCCGCGCCCAAGCCAGTCACCAACGCAACGCCCTGCTGGTCATGGTGCTGGCCGGCCGCGAAGAGGACCTCAAGACTCAAAACCTGGAAGACATCACGCCCAAGCAATACGCCCGGTTGCTGACAGAGGCCCGACGCATCAAGGCCATTCGGGACCCTGCGATGCAGGCCCGGGAGCTGGGGTTGGTCGGCAGTCGCTGAGCCAAAAGGTTTCATTGGCCCTCCTGCTTGTCGGCCTTGGCCTGCTGTTCGGCCAGCCGGCGACGCAGCTCCTCACTGTCATAACCTTCGATGTAAACCTGGGCCGCCCGGCCCACCGGCGCGGCCATCGTTGGGCCGGTTGCCCGGCCCTCGATCACATCCGAGCGCTGCTCCACCATCTGCAGCAGCGTCCGGTTATTCGCACAACCGGGCGGCAGCCGGCGCACGTAACGCGCATCATCGGTATAGAAGTTGTCTTCGACCGGCGGCTCTAAGCAAGCCACCGGCACCCACTCAATCCGCCCATCAGCGTGGGTGAACGCCTGGTAGTTCGGTGAATAACTCACCGGTTCAAGCTGGGTGTTGCATGCGGTCAACAGCACGAGCGCGCCGAACGCCACAGCGACCAGGGACAGATGGGACGATTTAGGGTTCATGCTCGCTCCTAGCTCAATTGATGTAGAAACCGAACATGTCACTGCTGCGCGGCCCACCAGACGCATGGGTCGCGCCCTCGGGCTGAGCATCGAGCGGCGTGGCCACGCTGCGGGTGCGAACCGGTTCCACCAGGTACGGCGTGATCAGAATCACCAGTTCGGTTTCGTTGCGCTGGAAGCGCTTGGAGCGAAACAGATTGCCCAGGATGGGCATCTCGCCCAGCATCGGCACTTTCTCGATGTCCTGGGTGCTCTCGCGCTGAAACAACCCGGCAATGGCGAAGGTCTGGCCGCTGCCAACCTCGACGCGGGTATCGGCACGCCGCACGCGGAACGAGGGCACCTGGTAGCCGCTCACGTCCACAGTGCTGGAGCCCATCAGACTGCTGACTTCCGGGCGCACTTGCAGGGCGATGCGCCCGTTGGGTAGCAGGGTCGGGTTGAACAGCAGCGAAACACCATAGGGTTTGTATTCGATCCCGACAGTGTCGCGGTTGACCGGAACAGGCACCGCGACCTCGCCTCCGGCCAGGAAGCTGGCTGTCTGGCCGGTCATGGCGGTGATGTTGGGTTCGGCGAGGATTTCCAGAATGCCGTTACTTTGCAATGCTTCAAGCATCGCATCGATGTTGACATTGCCCGAGGTCAGCCCAGCGCTAACCACATTGGAGGCACCAGACGCCGCACTGGAGGCCAGGGCACCGCCCGTCAACAGGCCAAAGGAAAAGGTACCGTTGTTGAAAAGGGCATTCCAATTCACGCCGTAGCGCAGCAACTCCGAGCGCGAGACTTCGGCGAAGCGCACCCGCAGGTTCACCTGGGCCGAGCCCACGTAGGAGGCCGTGTTGAGGGCCGAGCCCAAGCCCTGGCCTTCGGTGTTGAGCAGACTGTTGAGGTCGGTGGCTTCACCGACACTCTGGACCATTCCCTTGGCCACCATGCGATTGCCGGCACCGCTCACCTGGACATTGCTTGCGGGGTGCAGGTCTTTCATGGACCGCGTCACGGCCTGGGTGCCGCTGTTGATCGCCAGGCTCAGGCTGGCCAGTTCCTCACCCTCGGCGCTCAAGGCAATCAGGTTGGTTTGTCCGGGCGCCTTGCCGAACACGTAGATCACGCCAGGCGAAACCACCCGAAGATCGGCGATGCCAGGGTCTGCGACCAGCACCGACTCGACCGGATCCTGGAAATGCAGGATCCGCCCTTCGCCCTGGGCCAGGTCCAGCGTGGCCCGGCTGCCCGGAGCGATGGACTGTGCGCTGGCCTGTTGCGCCAGCAGTACAAATGACGCGGCAGCGATCCAGAAGCCGACATAGACAGGGACGCGAAACAGCGCAAAACACATCATCAAGCAGTCGCCATTGAAGTAAGGGAAGCGCCGTCGGCTGTCCGGCGGCCGGTCGTTTCAGTCAGGCTGATGGAACCGATGGCCTGCAGGTTGTATTCGCCGGCCAGCTCACGGAATGACAGCACCGCCAGCTCCAGCTCGCCCCGCACCACCAGTCGACGCAGGCTGCGACGTAACTCGGGATGCACCAACAGGACGGTGCGATCCCCCTCGGCCAAGTCCTTGCAAACGGCACGCAACTGGATCAGCAATGAACGGCTGGCATGCTCATTGAGCAACTCGCGAGGGTTATCGGCACGGCGCAGGTAAGCACGCAATTGTTCTTCCACCGCGGGGGTCAGCACGAAGGCGGTGATGACCCGGTTGCGGTCGGCGTACTGATGGCTGATCTGCCGCGCCAGACTGGCGCGCAAGTGGTCGGCCAGGCGCGCCGCATCCGGCTCACGGGCGCCCCACTCGACCATGGCTTCGAGCAAGGCGCGCTGGTTGCGAATCGACACACCCTCGGCGACCAACAAACGCAGGGTTTCAGCCAGACGCTGCAAGGGCACGCTGCGCGCGACTTCCTTGACCAACTCGTCATAGCTGGCTTCCATGCGCTCCAGCATCCTGCGGGTTTCCTGAATGCCCAGAAAGGTCGCGGCATTGCGGCGCAGACTGCGCTCGAGGATGGCCCGCAGGACTTCAGCGGCGCTGAGAAAACCGATACCGGCCTCCTCCAGCAGCGGCTGGTGAGTGCGTTCAATCCATTGCGCCGGGCGACTGTGCAACGGCGACGGCGCCTCCAACGCATGAATCTCCAACAGTTGAACGTGCACCAGATCGTCCTTGAGCATCAGGCAATCAACCGGTATCTCGCCCTCGCTGATGGGCACGCCTTCGAGTTCGACCGAAAAGCCGTTGGCGGGCAGGCTGCGGTCGATGTAGATGTCCGGCACCGGCACGTCGATCCCCAGGTCGCCGCGAATCTCATGGCACAAGGCTTCGATGCGCTGGCGCAACGGCAGTTCTGGCGCAGCCTGGGCCAGCGCCAGGCCAATGCTCAGCAGCACGCGGCTGTCCAATGGCTTAGCCAGGGTTTCGTATTGTTCGAGCGGTTCGTCTTCGAGTGCCGCGACTTCGCTGGCGCCTTCGACCACCTCTTCCCGGGGCGCTTTGTCGCGGCGGTAGATCATGAACGCGGCAACGCCCAGCAAGGCCGACAGCCCGATGAACACGATGGCCGGAAAGCCCGGTAACAACGCCACGCCCAGCAGGATAAATGCGGTCAAACCCAACGCCTGGGGGCTGTATCCCAACTGATGGAAGATCTCGTTGCCCAGGTTGCCTTCGGTCGTGCCACTGTTGACCCGAGTCACCACCATACCGGCCGCGACCGAGATCAACAGCGCCGGGATCTGCGCGATCAGGCCGTCACCGACGGTCAGAAGCGAATAGGTGTGCGCCGCATCGGCAAACGACATATTGCGCTCGACCATGCCGATCATCATGCCACCCAGCAGGTTGACCGCCAGAATAACGAGGCTGGCAATCGCATCGCCCTTGACGAATTTCATAGCGCCATCCATTGCGCCGAACATCTGGCTTTCCCGCTCCAGACGCGAGCGTCGACGGCGGGCTTCATGCTGATCGATATCACCGTTGCGCAAGTCGTTGTCGATGCTCATCTGCTTGCCTGGCATCGCATCCAGAGTGAAGCGCGCCGCGACCTCGGCCACGCGCTCGGCACCTTTGGTGATAACCACAAACTGGGCCACGGTGATGATCAGAAATACCACCAGACCGACCACGACCTGGCCGGCGATGACGAAATCGCCGAACGCCTTGACTATGTGACCGGCGTTGCCATCGAGCAGAATCAGGCGCGTGGTGGTGATCGACAGGGACAGGCGAAACAAGGTGCTTAGCAAAATCAACGGCGGCAACGCCGAGAACTCCACCGAGTGCTTGATGTAAAAGGCGACGATGAGGATCAGGATGCTCAGCGAGATGTTCAGGCCGATTAGCGTATCCACCAACCAGGTGGGCAGTGGAATGATCATCATCACGATGGCCATCAGCATGAAGGCGACAACGATCACGTCACTGCGCTGGGCGGCCATGCGGGCCAATGCGTTGAGGCGGTCGAGGAACATTATTGCGCGGCTCTGCGGGCGGTCAGATAACGTTTGAAGCACTGACGCGCCTCATCTTTGCGGCCACCGCTCCACAGCGCACGACTGCGCAACAGCAACAGGCCGCTGGACTCGCCTTCCAGTTCGAGCAAGCGATCCAGCGCCGACAGGGCACGCTCGGCCTGGCCGCTGTCGGTAAAGGCCATGACCAGATTGCGCAGCAGCGCAGTGTCGGCGGGCGTCATCTGGACGGCGATCAACAGCAGCACTAAGGCACGCTGCGACTGGCCACTACGGCGATAGAGCTCACCCATGCCCTTGAGCAGATCGACGCAGTCCTGCTCCTGGCGATTCATGACTCGATCACCTGGGCACGTTGTTCTTCGAGTAAACGACGCAGGTCGATTTCTTCGCTGATGAGCTCATGGGCCAACGCTTTGATCTCGGGCTCCGCATCGAGGGTGGGGATCACGTTGTCCAAGACGTATTCGAGAATCTCCATCGAGCGGCGACTGCCGAACAACTCTGCGGTCATGCCCTCAACGATGCCCGACTGTTCAATGTCGGCACGCAGCGAACGACGTGCCGACACCGCGCGCTTGCCCAGCACCGCATCGAAGCGTCCATCCTGGCGCGCCTTGGCCGGCTGAAGGCTTTCTACCGCAGGGGTTCTTTCGGCGGTTGCCGGTAAGGGAGCACCAGGATCAATTCTCATAAGGTTAACGTGAACCTTTCTTCACCGCGGGCGAGAACCACCTCATGGTTCTCGATGCGTTCGAGCATCCAGTTATCGGTCAGGGCGGCCCCCGGATACAGGCGTTCACCGTTGTCGTTGATCACGTAAGGGTTATCGCCGAACCACACCGCTTGAAAACGCACGCGAGGCTTGGCGATTTCTTTACGTGCCACCACCTCGGGGAGCAACATTACCTTCTGGCCAAAGCGGCTATCGAAGGCTTGCTGCAGACCCAGCCACTGGCTCTTCTGGGTCGGGCCATAAAAACCATGGGCACTGAGCTGACCATCGATTTCGCCGACCTTGATGTGGCGCAGGCCCAACGTGCCAAGCTGCTGCTCGAGCCAAGCCCTGGCCTGCGCGACGGTGTTCGTCGATTCAGGGTGCACGGTCGGTAGAGCGACCTTGTCGGCGGTGCTCAACGCCAACGGCGAAACCGACTCGTCCCGAAAAGCAAAAGCGCCCACGCACAGGAACATCAGCAGCAACGCGATGAACCACCGTGTCTTGTGCTGGGGGGGCGATGTGATCGCAGCCGCTATCGGCTCCAGGCTCGCGGTGCCGTGGCTGAGGGTCAGGCGGGCCTTGCCGATGCGGATATCCACGGGCAAGTGCGCTCGATGCCCCTTGCCTGTGGGAATCAGAATTTCCCGGGCATGGGGACCACGCACGAACACATCGCCGCCCATTGCCTCAACGGCCACCTGGCCGTCGGTGAAACGTAGCGCCACATGACGCTCGACAATGCCTGCGTCGCTGAGCAGCAGATCAGCACTGGCGGCGCTGCCAAGCAGGTAGGCGGGCTTCTCCAGGGACAGGCAAACCCCCTGATGTAAACCGTGGGTGATACTCAGCACTGGCAGAGCCTTGTCCGTGGCCGCGACGACTGGAGTCGTGGCGAAAAAAGTCAGGGCTGTCATGGTGTATTACCGGAATAAGGCATGCGGAGAGGCACCCGTGAGGCACAGGTGAAGCTGTCGTTTTCCAGATTTAGCACCGCAACCAACAAACATGCAGGCAGCCGTCGGGCTGCCTGCATGACGGCATCAGTTCTGAGGCCGTTGTTTGGTAGCGTCGAGCTCAGCTTTCTTGGCCGTGGACAGCTCGGTGATCTTGGCCGATTTCTCGATCGCCATGTTGAAGGTGGCTTCCATCTTAGCGATAGCCGAGTCAGCGTTGCCGGAACTTACTGGGGGAGTTGTGCTCATGTTGTTTCTCCTAACGTAAGAAATATTTGAGCCGCCAAGCGGCCAACTAATGTTGCCAAGCGAAGAGTAAGGGCCAAACATTACAGTTCAACGTCTAACACGTGTTTTAATCTCAGCCCCCTCACTATATTGGCCGAATGAAAAACAAGAACTGCATCACACTTGGGGAATATTTTGCTTGGCAGAGGAAAGTTAAATCACGGCGTGCAGAGACTGTCGCAAGCCCTGCATTAATTAGGCTAAACCGCACCACCGCTCAAATCAGTACGCCACCTGACACCTCTGGCGAACAACTACTTACAGGCTTTGCGCAGACGGCATAAACAGCGCTTACACCGACATTCAAAGCTCGAGATAAAATAAAATAAATATCTACGGAACTTTTTCCGAGCAAACACCACGCAACTCAGCATTGATGGCCAGTTGCAATCAACTTCACACAAATTCAGTTACGTTTTACTGCCCGGACAGCACCGGTCTTTTACACGCGCACACTCGCCAGTGCCCTGATTGCCCCGAGCGATGCCTTGAGGCAATCGCCCGGGGGTTATTCCACACGTCATGCCGCATCAGCGGTCGACTGGCCCGGCGTCATGAAGCGATGGTGCTATCTTCGCCCGGCCACTCCTCGTAAGGGATATCCCAGATATCGCCTTGCGGCACACCGTCGATTTCGTACTGGGTCAGGTAATCGCTCAAAGCATCCGAGAATTTGCCCACCCGGGTCTCCTGCTTGCCTTCCTCGATCAAGCCCGGGACGAGCAGTGCCAGCGCGGCCACACCCGCCGCCGCGAAGCCCAGGCCACCGGCTAACATCGAGATACGCGAAGCGGCAATCGCCGAAACGCTCATCGCGCTGGCGCCCACCTCAGCCACCGAAGCCAAGCCCGCCATGATCCCCAGCGAACCGGCCGTGATATTCATGCCACCCGATACCGTATCGCCTTTCCTGAGAGCCTTGACGCCATCGAAGATGCCGTAGGCACCGGCAGTGATAGCGGCAATGCCACCGATCCCCTTAGCCGCGTTTTCCATACCCTTGAGGTTGGCAGTCACGCTTTTGAGCGGATCGTCCAGCTTTTTGCCCAGATCGCCGAGCCGATCACCTGTCAGCTTGCCTTTCACATCCTTGAGGTAATCCTGATAGTTTTTCAGGCCCCCTTCAGCCAGAAGCGTGGCGGCCTGCACTGAGCCGGTGGCGATGTCGACGATCTGCCGCTCGGTCAGCTTACCGGCGTTGTTGGCGCCTTTGGCGATGGTAACGCCGGCCATGAACAGCCCACTCACACCGTGTAGGACGCCTTTGTTGGCAGCGTCCTTGATCGAGGAGTCTTTGCTGAATACATCCAACGCATCCAGGGTCTTGGTGCCTTGGCGAAGCAGGTCCCAGTCGCCCCTGAAGTTAGCAAGGATCTGGTCTGGCGTGGCGACGGTGCCGTCGGCATTGACCAGCATCTGCGGGTTTTCCTTGCTGATCTGCTCAATGATTTTCTTGACCTTCTCCTCGTCCAGCTCACTTCCGCCATTGACGCCGAAGGCCGCCTTCATGTCGTCGAAGGACGCATCCTTGAAGGCATTGTCCTTGGCGATCCTGGTGAAGTTATCGTTGAGCTGTGTGTCGAACTTGCCGGTGAACTCGGGGTCCAGCGCCGAGTTGTAAAGCGCGACTTCAAGGCTGAAGGCACTCATGGCTTCGTCAGGGGTATGCTCCTTGAGCAACTCATTCAGGCGATCGCCTGAAGCCAGCGACTTCTCGTAAAAGCTTTCCAACTCCGCATTCGCCTTGGAGCCTTTGACGGCGGCCTGGATCTCACCGGCATTATTGATGCCCAGCGCGCCCTGGAGGGTCTGCGCCGTACCGAAGAACTCGGCAAGAATTTCCGTGTGAGTCGTCTTGCCATCCTTGGACTTGGTCTCCCACAGGGTATCGAGTGACTTGCCGGACTTGATTTCGTCATCGTAGGTTTTTTGCAGGGACTCCTTGAGCCCCTTGTTATCCTCCACCAGCTTGGTCAGCTCACTGGAGCCGTGCTCGCTCATGTATTGACTGACCGCAGGGTCACTTTCCAAGATACCAATGTGCTTGTTGACGTCGTCCAACAGCTTCTGGGCATCGGGATGGCTGCGCACCTTATTGGCAATCGTGACCTGCGACTTGTCATCCCTCCACATCCCGGCGGCGCTGCCCTGGATGATCAACTGCTGGGCGGCCTTGAGATCCTGAAGAACAGCGGCTTTTTCCTCTGCCGAGTATTTCTCCGGGTGATCGAACACGTCCTTGTTCAAGCCTGCGGTATCGACCCTGGCCAAGGCATTGTTGCCAGCGATACCAGAAAGCAGTGCGGTCACGGAGGTCGCATCCTTGGGCACGTTGGCACTCTTGAGCCAACCCTGGACATCACCCCTGCTCAGTTCACCATCAGGATTCTTGTCCAGTGGGTTCTTGGCGTTATCGATGACCTTGAACGCACCTGGCTGAGACCAGAAATCCAGTGCCTGCTTGGTCTCCTCGCTCAGCTGTGAATTCTGGTTCCTGTACTCCTTGATATCGTCAGCAGTCAGGTACTTGCCCGCACCGGTCTTGCCCTTGATCGCCTCAAAGTTTTCATCGAGGATCGCTGCGTACTTGGCGATCTGCTGCGACGCCGGATCGGCATCTTTGTTGGTCTTGAGGTAATCCTTGTAGCTGGCGATATCATCGGTTTTCTTGAGTTCCGGCAGAGTCGAAAAGCCTCCCTTGCCGAAGTCCTGCAGCCGCCCCGCCTCGGTGCCGTGCTTGGCTTCGCCACTTTTGGTGAAACCGTCCACGCTGCTGTTGAACACATCACCACCGGACTGGGCATTGCCCTTGTCATCGAACATCGTGATGCGATCCAAGACCTGCGCAGCCCGGTAGGCGGCGTCGGCGTCGTTCTCGTAATCGCCGATCTGGTCCTTGAGCATGTCCTTGACGCCACTCTGGTTGCCCAGGTTCTTGAGCAGCGGGTTGTCTTCAATGATGTCTTGGGCCGAGCGCTTATCCTCTTCCGGACGCTTCCAGACGATGCCAACCTTTTCCGCCTGCTCGCGGGCTTCCTTGTTGTCGCCCGCCGACGACGAATCCTTGATTTCACCCTTGAGGGCAGAAAACCCCATCTTGCCGAAGTCCTGCAGGCGACCGGCTTCGGTGTCATGCTTCGCTTCACCGCTCTTGGTGAAACCATCGACACGACCGTTGCCTACGTCCTTGCCAGCAATCTTGCCTCCTTCGCCATTGAGGGTCTCGATGTGCTCGAGCACCTGGGTCGCCCGATAAGCGGCGTCCGGATCATTTTCGAAATCGCCGACCTGCTCCTTGAGCATGTCCCTGACACTGCTCTGATTGCCGAGGTTCTTGAGCAAGGCATTGCCATCGATGATGTCCTGCGCGGAGCGATCATCGCCTTCAGGGCGCTCCCACTTGATGCCCAAGGCCTCGGCTTGTTCGCGTACCTTGGGATCATCGCCGGGCTTGGACAGATCCTTGAGCTCGCCTTTGAGGTGCGAGAACCCTTGCCGGCCAAAGTCCTGCAGGCGACCCGCCTCAGTGCCATGCTTGGCGTCGCCGCCCTTTGTGAAGCCGTCGACCCGGCCGTTATCGATGTCCTTGCTGGCGATCCGTTCACCACCTTCATCATATTTTTCCACGTGCTCCAGCACCTGCTTGGCACGGTAGGCCGCATCGGGGTCAGTCTCAAAATCGCCGACACGGTCCTTGAGGTTATCCTTCACATCGCTCTGGTTACCCAGGTTCTTGAGCACCGGCGTGTCGTTAATGATGTCCTGGGCCGAGCGGTCGTCGCCTTTTGGCCGCTCCCATTCAATGCCCGCGTCCTTGGCCTGCTGGATCGCCTGATCCCAGGCTTCGGCAAGTTTAGGGTCTTGCGGCTTAGAAGTTATGCCTACAAAACTGACATCTTGAACGGACATGAAAGACTCCTTTTTCTAGGGTATGGACAAGCGCAGAGGCTGAACAACTGCAGCAGATCAGCCAGCAAAAACACGCCTGCTTAGAGGTGCCATTAGTTTGGTATTAACTGGATGATTAGCTCTGCATACGCCAGCATCATCAAAGGAGTATCACGGGAGAGTGTTACAGCATGAAAAAACGCTCACATTAAGTTTACATGACGCTTTCACTGCACTTTTAAATTGATATCAATATGCCGCCTCGGCACACCACTATCTTATAATTATTGGCTCCCCCCTACTTAAGATCAGTTATTCAGCGTTCGCATTGAACTTATAAGCCCCTGCCCTCGCACTCATCCAGATGCAATGCCGCCAATATTCTGCGTGTATCTTGCAATGTAATACTTGCCTGAAGACCAGACTTCGTTACGTATAACCTTGACTTAGCACTGACATAAACCGCCATTGATGGTGTTCCAATAGAGCGTGCGCCCCCATCCTTTGCAGGGCTGTTGGTCAGGGCAGGATGCGCTCGAAAGGGAGGCGGACGGTAGGCAGGGGATCAGCCAGCAGGGGCCAGCTGACCGATAGCATTTAATCAGTTCTGCGGACGCCGCTTAGACGAATCCAACTCGGTCTTGGCAACGGTGGTCAGCTCAGTGATTTGAGCCGACTTCACTTCGCTGCTGGACGCGTTCACGCCGTACTACGCCGCCTAACCAAGTGCCAAGCATGCTTGGTGATGCACGGAGAAATCCTAGAGCATCGCAGCTTGACGTTATTCCAAAGCATCAACCGCCTATCATGGACATCGGCGAACCTTCTACGTATTGCGCAAGAAACGATCGAGCACGTTTTTTGTGATCATCACGGTGTAAATGTCTGCCTGCATAAGCCCATGTACCCATTCGCACGTGGCGGTTGCGTACAGCGTCCAGTCGAACCACTCGAGCGCATTGCCTATACCTGCCGCGCGCAAGGATTTCAGGCGTCCTTGGTGAGACGTCGTATTGTTCATGTCTACTCCGGGTTACGGATGGAATCGGGGCGGCTGGGGAGCCGGATCAAAGGTGCAGCGCTTGCCCGGCCTGGGCACTGCCATGGGCAGAAGGGACCCGGACACGCAACGCAATCAGCAACGCGGCCAGCAGCATCAGCACGGCCGCCGCTACGAATACGCCTGCGCTGCCACCGAGGCTGAACATCGCACCGCCAGCGGCTGCGCCCGTTGCGATGGCCGACTGCACAGAAGCCACCACCATGCCCCCGGCGCTTTCCGCTTGATCAGGTATTGTGCTGGCCACCCAGTTCGACCACGCCACCGGCACACCGCCAAAGGCCAAGCCCCAGATCGCCAGCAGCACCGCCTGCCCCGGCACCGAGGCCGGCAACAGCACCAACGCCAGTGCTGCAACGCCCACCAGTGCGGGCATCAACACCAGAGTGGCCAGCGGGTGACGCTCAAGCAGCCACCCGGCCAACAGCGTGCCGCCGAAGTTCGCCACACCGAAACCCAGCAGCATCAGCGACAACCCTTGCGGACCAATGCCGGTAGTCCCCTCAAGGAATGGCCGAACATAGGTGAACATCGCGAAGTGACCGCTGTGCACCAGCACACAACCGAACATCCCAATGGCGATGCCCGGGCGCTGCAACACCTCAAGTACGGTGCGCAGGCGTGCCGGCGTGCGCGGCGCAAGGCGCGGCAGCGTGAACGACTGGAAAGCCAGGGTCACCAGACCTACCGCCGCCGCTGCAAAGAACGCGCTGCGCCAGCCATATAGGCCGCCTAAGTAGCTGCCCAGCGGGACCGCAACCACCGTCCCGACGGCAATGCCGCTGAAAATGATCGAGAGCGCTCGGGGCAACAAAGCCCCCGGTACCAAGCGCATCGCCACCGCTGCCGCCATGCTCCAGAACCCGCCAAGGGCAATGCCCAGCAAGATACGCATTACCAATAGCACCGCAAAACTGGAGGAAACGGCGACCAAAAGATTGGATGCGATCATCAGCGTGGAAAAACCCAGCAGCACCCAGCGGCGGTCGATACCGCGGGTCAGGCCTGGCACCAACAAGCCAGCGAACAGTGCCACCACCGCTGTCACCGTTACCGCCTGGCCAGCCAGCGCTTCGGACACCCCCAGATCGGTAGCCATCGGCGTCAGCAGGCTGGCCGGCAGGTACTCAGCGGTGAGCAATCCAAACACGCCCATTGCCAACGAGAAGACTGCCATCCACGCAGGGGCCGCAGGTTCCATATCCAGCGCGGCGCCGGGACGGTTGTTGGATATGGCATTACAAACACAGTCATTCATTGCACGGATCTCCCAATCTTCATTGCGACCCGCAGTCTAGGCGCGAGAAGCTGGATGATCTATGATCGAAAACCTCGTTTTTTTGACTAAAACACCGAACAATGCCTACCGATCAGTTTGCCCTCTCCTCGGATCTCATCAACGAACTGTTGCGCGGCATGCGCCTGCGTGGCGTCGAGTACCGGCGTATCCAAGCCGGTCCAGCCTTTGGCCTGAGCTTCGCCGACAAACCTGGGCATGCCTGGTTTCACTTCCTGGCGATCGGCAATGCGGTGCTGCGGATGGAGGACGGGACAACGTACGCGCTGTCTGCCGGCAACGCCGTATTCATCTCCCATGGCGCAGCCCATCAACTGCTTTCCCATACGGACGTGCCTGTTCAGGACATCGACCGTTTAGACGGCGCCCCCCTCGGTGATACGGTCAGCGCGGTGGATACCGGAACCGATGCCAGCGCCACGCCGACCACCATTTTGTTCAGTGGCTGCATGGAGTTTGAACTGGGCAGTATTCATGGCCTTGGCAGGCTGATGCCGGGCCTGATGCTGATTGATGCCGGCGGCCAGCGTTACCCCGGTCTCGTGCCTATCCTGACCACCATGGAACGCGAGGTCAGCGCCGCCCGTGTCGGCTTCGCCGGTATCCTCGCGCGTTTGGCCGATGTGGTGGCCGCCATGGTCGTTCGCGGTTGGGTGGAGTGCGCCTGCGGTAATGCCTCTGGCCTGGTCGCTGCATTACGCGACCCACGCTTGGCAAGCGCGCTTCTCGCGCTCCATCAACAACCGGGACGCGACTGGACCGTTGCGCAGTTGGCGGAGCAATGCAATACCTCTCGCTCGGTCTTCGCAGACCGTTTCCAGGCGACTATTGGCATGGCCCCACTGCGCTACGTGACTGAGTTGCGGATGCGGCTTGCGAGCCAGTGGTTGACGCTCGAAAGGCTACCGATTGAAGAGGTGGCGCAGCGCTTGGGTTATACCTCTCAGGCCGCGTTCAGTCGCGCATTCAAGCGCATTACGGGCAAGACGCCTGGATTAAGTCGTCAGTCGAGGCGGTCCGCTGTTTATTGAAGCCGAGCGGGAGTCGTGGAGGAGCCGGCGGAATAAAAACACTTTGAAATTCAAAAGTGCTCGGTGGCTAGCGTTCAAATCTTCCAAACGCTGGATGCATTCTTTCACTCGCAGCCTCTACAGAATGATCGCCTTCACCCAAAAGCGGACACTGAGCACCACGTATTTGCCTAAGGCCTATCGCGTGAGTAGAATGCGATTAATTATCAATCATGTAGTTGCCGGGATTCCGATGCGTAGCGATGAAACACTAGGTACTGCAGATCTAGGGCTGCTCTATCGAACCCACCACTCGTGGTTACACGGCTGGCTAATCCGACGCATTGGATGTCGCGACAACGCTGCAGATTTGGTGCAGGACACCTTCGTACGTCTGCTCAAATCCCGTCAGTCCAGCCCCTTGCGCGAACCACGCGCCTATTTGAGCAGTATCGCCCGCGGACTGATGATTGATCAGTATCGTCGTCGCGAACTCGAACGTGCGTACTTGGAAAGCATCACGTTGCTGCCTCAACATGAGGTTCCCTCGGAAGAAAGCCGGCTGATGATTCTTGATGCGCTCGAGCGCATAGACCGCATGCTCGGTATGCTTAAACCAAGAGTTCGCCAGGCATTTTTATTTGCCCGACTCGACGGTCTAACCTGCGCGCAAATAGCCGAAAAGCTGGGTGTTTCCCGCGCGACGGTGGAACGCGACCTGGCCACGGCCCTGCAACACTGCTATCGCTTGCGTTATGTCGAGGCGTGAGCCGCAGGCGCTCAATCCGGCCATTGTTGAGCAGGCAATCCAATGGCTGGTGCGCCTTCGCTTCAATCAAGCCGATGAACAGACACAGCGCACTTTTGAGCACTGGCTGCAGCAGCACCCGGAGCATGTGGTGGCGTGGCAGCGTGTGGAAACGCTTGGGGATGAATTCGCAGGCGTGCCAGCTCAACTGGCCCGACAAACCCTTAATGGCACCAATCATGGAATGCGGCGGCGGGAAAGCCTGAAGCTACTGGGCATATTGGCGACTGTTAGCGCTGCAGCCTGGCTCGGCCGGGACTATACACCCGTACCCGCCATGCTTGCGCAGCAGCGCAGCAGTACCGGCGAGCAACGACGCTTCCAACTCGATGATGGCAGCCTTATCCAGCTCAACAGCGATAGCGCCGTCGACAGCGATTTCGACGCCCAGCGACGCCTGATAATCCTGCGACGTGGGGAAATCATCGTGAATGTCGGCGCGGATCAACACTCGCCTCGAGCACGACCGTTCTGGGTGCAATCACGTGACGGGATCATGCGCGCCCAGAGTTCCCGCTTTCTGGCACGCGAGCTTGACGATGGCACTCTGGTCGCGGCTCAGGAAGGATCAGTCACGGTTTTCCCCGGTTCCGGTCAAACTCCTGCGAGCCGCAGCGTCCAGGCAGGAAATCACCTGCTGTTCACATCAAGTGGCGCCCGAATGTTCAGGGACAACGGCCTTGATCTATGGAGCTGGGGTGACGGGGTGATCAGTGCGCGCAATATGCGCCTCAATGATTTCATCGCGGAGTTGTCGCGTTATCGCCCCGGGGTACTGCGCTGCGCCGAAGAGGTCGCTGATCGTCGCGTTTCCGGCACCTTCCAACTCGCCGACAACGATCAGGTCCTGGCATTGATCGCGCAGTCACTGCACTTGCACATTGATTATCGGACCCGTTATTGGGTGACCGTGACCGCTGCCACCTGAGCCCATCAGAACTTTGTGCTACCTGAAAAATAATGAGGTAGCTTCTCATTCTCGTTCGACCTCTAAGGAAGGCCGGAATACAGGCCAGTCTGCCGATGTCCTTTCTTGGAGCGAGAAAATGAGTTCGTCCCCTGTTTCACAGCGCCATCCATTAAATCGTGCCTTGCACGGTGCGATTTTGGGTTTGATCGTAAGCAGCTACGCATTGCCATCGCTGGCGCAAACGTCGAGCGCTGACCACAGCAATCAAGTGAAACAGTGGAACATCGCTGCCGGCCCACTGGCACCGGCGCTTGACCGCTTTGCGCGCGAGGCTGGCATCAGTCTTTCCTTCGATGCGTCGAGTGTAGTGAACCGCACCACTGCTGGCGTGAATGGCACGCTCGATACGTCGGCAGCGCTGTCATCGTTGCTGCAGGGGAGCGAATTGCAAATCGAACAGCAAGGTCCGAATGCCTACCTACTGTTCCCTCAACCAAAGCCCGCCGGCCCGCTGGAGCTCGACGCAACAGACGTCGAGGACTACCGCCTTGCCCCCCTCATCATCAATGCCAAGGTCAGGGTCAGTGCCGACGACGACGCCAACTCGGTGGTCGCCAAGGAGCTCTGGGTTGGCGGCAAGGTGGCAACCAGCATTCTCAATACACCGGCCTCGGTGTCGGTTGTTACCAACAAGGAAATGGAGCAACGCAGCGTCAGTACCACGGAAGAGGCGCTGCAATACACGCCGGGCGTGGTCAGTGACTTCTATGGTACGGATGACCGCAACGACTATTTCCAGATCCGGGGCTTCCAGGCTACTACCTACCGTGACGGCTTGACCCTGAGTTCGATGCGCGGCGTACGCGAAGATCCATTCGCCTATGAACGCATAGAGATTCTGCGTGGCGCCAACTCCACGCTGTTTGGCCCAGCGGACCCGGGCGGTTCGGTGAATTTCGTGACCAAACAGCCGCGCTTCGAGCAGTTTGGCCAAGGCTATGTGACCTACGGTTCGTTTGACCATGTCGAGACAGGCATCGATGTGGGGGATGCGCTGAACGACGAGAAAACCTTGGCTGGCCGCTTTACTGCCAAAGGCCAAAACAGCGACCGCGAGTACGATCACTCACAGGACGACAACCGGTTGGTGATGGGTGGCCTCACCTGGGCACCCACGGATTACACGTCAGCCACCGTGATTCTGGACTATCTGAAAACTGAAAGTTCGCCCAACAGTGGCGGCTATCCGCTGGACAAGGAATACGACCGCAGCAAGTTTTATGGTGAGCCCAGCTACAACTTTCACGATGTCGAGCGCACCAGCCTCAGCGGTAACGTCACCCATGACTTCGACAACGGCTTCGTACTGCGCAGCAATCTGCGCTACAGCAAATTGACCGATGATTTTGGCTACGTTTACATCAGCGACAGCGCCGCACGTGTCGGTACTAGCGTTGACCGGTATCTGTTTGGAACGGACAGTGAGGCCGACCAGTTCAACGGCAATCTGATGCTGCAATACGATGCCCGCTTCGAGAACATCGACAGCAGTAGCCTGGTGGGCGTGGAGTACCTCGATTCGACCACCAAGGAAAGCTCGGTCTACGCCCTGACGACCCCGATTGACATTGCAAATCCCGTGTTTACTGGCGTTCCACGCTCAATCACACCGTATGCCGTCAACAAGCGAGACGCGACCACCAAGGCCGTGTTCCTTCAGCAGAACCTATCGTTCTACGAGCGTTTCATCGTCACCGCGGGTATGCGCAACGACTCGATGGACCTTACCAGCAAAGGCTTGCAATCCACTGAGAAAGACAACTTCTCCGAAACCTCCTACCGAGGTGCGTTGACCTATATCGTCAACGATGAGGTGTCCACCTATGTGAGCATGGTGGAATCCGTCTCGCCGCCTCAGGTTGGCGTAACACCGCAGACGGGCAGGCAGTACGAAGTGGGCGTGAAGTATGCGCCGATGGGAATGGACGCACTGTTCTCCGCAGCCGTTTATGACTTGACCCAGGAAAACGTCACCATCGCCGTGGTGCTGCCGAGCGGCATCATTGAGCAACAGACGGTGGGCGAATCGCGGGCGCGTGGCCTCGACCTGGAGGCCAAGGCGCAGGTGACGCGGAACCTCAGCCTGATTGGTGGCTACTCCTATATGGAGTCCGAGGTACTGCGCGGTTCGTTGTACGACGGCAGCTCCCTGAAGGGTAATGAGTTCACCACGGCACCCAAGCATTCCGCTTCGCTCTGGAGTTATTACGACGTGCCTGGCACTGATGTCAGCGTTGGTTTGGGTGCGCGCTACGTCGGCTCTTATTACTTCGATGCAGCCAACTCCGGCAAAAGCGATGGCACCACGCTGTTCGACGCCGCCTTCAACTACGAGATCGCCAAAGGCACCGACCTTGCGGTGAACGTCAGCAACCTGCTGGATGAGCAGCACGTGGTCGGTTCCGGCACAGCGAACTTCTACAACCCGGGTCGCGAGATTACCGCCAAAGTGAGTTACAGCTGGTAAGCAGGCGTTTAAGCCTTTTCCCCATGTAGGAAGCGGTGCCCGCTATACGGCGGGCACCGTCAACTTGGCCATCATTGTGCGAGATGAAAAGCGAGGGCGTTCGATTTTCATCGTTACGCGCCAGCTGTTAACTAAGCGCCAGTAGCGCGAGATAACATCAACCTGTTTTCGAGCATCTGCTTTCGGCCCAGAGTGTGTAAAAACGCTTTCGCAAACCCTTGCTATGACTTCTGAGGATTTCATCGCAGGGACCGCTCATGAAGCGCTTTATCCAAGGTGAACATCGAGGCCAAGGTACCTTCCTTCCGGAGAGCCTCGACGATTACGTCAGCGATACCAATCCGGTGCGCGTAGTCGATGTCTTTGTCGACGAACTCGACCCGATCAAACTGGGTTTCGAGGGCGCCATACCGCCTGATACTGGCCGGCCGGCTTACCATCCCGCAATCCTGCTGAAGATCCACATCTACGGTTATCTGAACCGCATTCCATCGAGCCGGTGTCTTGAACCAGAAGCCCAACGCAACGTCGAGCTGATGTGGCTACCAATAGCGGCCCTTCGGACTTGCCCCAAAAGCTCGCCTGCTGACCGGTCAATGCAGATAACGAAAACTATGCATGTTAGGCGGAGTATCGGCTTTAATGTCGGTGCAGACTCAACTGCTCACGGCGCAGGATTTCTATAATTTGCGAGATGTGATGCACGCTATCGGTGGGTTCCAAGTTCTGAACCCCTGTCTAAATCAAGGACGACAACCCATTGAAAACAGCTCTCGGCGTCCTGCTTTTAACGTGTCTGACGACCAGCGCTCTCGCTGACGTCAACTCTGTCGGCTTCCAATCCTACACCCTACCGGACCCACGCAATGAGCGTCCGCTGGAGATGGTCGTCTGGTATCCCAGCACAACGACCGCCACCCCACAGTTGATCGGCGACAATGTGGTGTTTGTCGGTGCTTCTGCGGTTCGCAACGCGCCGCCCTCTGCTGGCGAGCACCCATTGGTGGTGCTCTCCCATGGATTCAGAGGCAATTGGAACAATCAGAACTGGTTGGCGAGTGCATTGGCCCATAAAGGTTACATTGTCGCAGCGGTCAACCACCCCGGCACCACGACCCATGATCGAAGCCCGCAAGCGGCCGCGCAGTTATGGCAGCGGCCCATTGACCTGCATCGGGCCATTGAGGCGGTCACCACTCAACCTGAAAAATTTGGCGTGACCACAAAGCATCAAATTGCTGTAATAGGCCATTCACTAGGCGGCTGGACTGCAATGGAGATCGCCGGCGCTCGTTTCGACCCAGCCCTATTTGCCCGTGACTGCGAACTCCATCCGCAGTTATCCAGTTGTACCATTTATCAAAAGATCAACCCGGAGGGTACTCCGGTATTAAAGGCTGGTCTGGCCGGCGATTTGCGCGATCAACGGGTCACCGCTGTGGTTTCTTTGGACCTGGGACTCTCGCGCGGGATGACTGATGAGAGCCTTGCGGCACTGCCGGTGCCGGTGCTGGTTATCGCTGCCGGCGCACCATCGGTGGAACTGCCTGCTCAGTTGGAGTCCGCCAACCTGGCCACACGCCTGCCCCAAGCGTCCAGCCGCTATGTCGAGATCAGTGACGCCAGCCATTTCAGCTTCTTGCCGATTTGCAAACCAGGTGCAGTGGCATTGCTCGAAGAGGACATTCCTGGCGATGGGATCATTTGCGGGGATGGCGACAATGCTCGCCCGCGCGAGGTAATTCAACAGCAGGTTACGTCACTGATCACCGAGTTTCTGACGCAGTCCGCGAACAACAAAGTGGAGTTCTAGGATTGCTGGCACTCGGCAACTCAGCAGACCTGAAATTTGCGTAGGAGCCAATTTTTGTGTCGAATCCAGCCACCTATTACGATCAAAACGTTTCTACACAGCCTCGGCCAAAAGCAGACCCTCAGCGTGCGTGTGGCCCGCCTCTACACGGCACTTCGTCGCAAATTACTTACTCATACGGTCGACTGTGATTGATCAGAGCTGCGCTTGGCGGGTAGCAATCGAATACAATCAGTCAGCCACTGCGCGTGCCGTCCTAAACAACAGCTTTCATACGGAAATAGACTGTGGCAGCCATCACCGCCACTGCAATCACAGCTAGAAGGCCCTCGCGTTTCAACAGGTGCCAAGGCAACCGTCCGATCCTCAGTTTTAGCGCTCGTAATGCTCGAGTCCACATTGAAGCCCTGCCGCCGCTCAGTGCGCCATTCGTGAAGTAGATCGTACCGAGGAACACCACCACTGGGCTTGCCCACCGCAGCCACAGGACATCACTGGACCATAAGCATGCCAGGGCTGCGGGCACTGCGCTGGGGAGTACGTGGCGCAGCAATAGGAGCCCAGCGCCTCGCCGGTACCAGCGGCGCGGGAGTAACCATCGACTGATCAGCACATCCAGGCGGCCCGCTACCACAGCTACCATAGCCCAAACGTGGTATGCCTTCATGCCGATCCAATTCACGAACAACATCATCAGCGGCATTAAAACCACCACGCCCAGCACATCGTTCTTTTTCGGCCCGATAGTCCCCGAAGCGACAAGAATTGCAGACAGCGCCAACCACAGGAATAGGTAGACCCCTCGATAGCTAGTGGGCGGTAACCAATCCCGCCAGTTGTCGAGTGGTTGCAACCCAAGACGCTGGGGCACTTCAGGATATTGATATTCGATGGCTTGGCCGAGCTCTGCAAAACGTTGCCAGTCCAGGGCGCTAAAGCCGTCGGCCATTTCACGACGACGGCCGTCAGTCATGGGCTTGAACAGCATAGCGGCTGCCTGCCCGTGGATTTTATCGTCGTCGAACTTGGCCAAATCACTGAGTACGGTCTCTGACAAGGCTTGTGCCTCGCACTGCCGGATCAGGCGATCCCAGCGCCAGTACTCGCAGGGTAGGTTGCCCTGGGTTTCGTCCCAACCCATCACTTGGCACACCCCATCGAAGAAGGCTGGCGACCATCCCTCTGCGGATTCGAGCCAATCCAATATGTTCTGCTCGAACTGCTGCCGGCGCTCGAACGGCAATAGCCAGTCGCTGGCCAGCCAGAGGCGTAGCGCGTCCATTACTTGACGATCTTTGCCCTCAGTCAACCACTGCTGCATCTGGCCCAGGGACGGTTCCGGTGGGCTGGCGGTAGTTGGAATATCGACGCGCTCTCTGTGGATGACCAGCGTGGGATCTTCCGCCGGCTGGTAGCGCTCGGGAGTTGACGCGCTTACGGCTGACGGGGCGTAAACGACTTTCCTTCCGGCCTGCGCACGCCAGCGCGCCTCGGCCAACGAGGCTTCATAGGCTTCACGAAGGCGCTGGAACTCATTGGGGTTTTCGTCTGGGCGGTGGATTCTGAGCAGCCGTGCATAGGCGCGTTTGATGCTGCGCTCGTCCGCGTCCGAGGTGAGGCCCAGCACTTGCCAATGACTCATGACGGCTTACCCCTCTTGCTCGAAATGAGCAAGGCGCTGGATAACATCGCCACGGGCTTTACGGATCCGGTGTTCATCCTGGGTATCGAGCACTTGCTGAAAATGGTTCGCCAGCCCGGCGATGTACTGCCGGCCATCGCCAAGGCTTTCTTGATAAAGGCGGTCCAATCGAGCCAGCAGCAGGGTATTGATCTGCTGGTCGCGCGGGTGCACTTTCAGCGCTTCGAGGGCGGCCAGCCGTTGCGCCACTTCCTCGGGAGCCAGTACGCCAGGATTGTTCTCGATAACCAGCCGGCGGGTTTCGCCATTGATGGGCAAATGCACCTGGGCTTCGAGCAAACCGTTATTGTCGTAGGTGAAGCGTACGTCCAGCGTAACCTCGCCGGCCTTGCGTGGTGGTACGGGAATTTCCAGTTCACCGAGGAAAATGTTGTTGGCCACCAACCGGCTTTCGCCCTGGAAGATACCCAGCCTGACCACCTTCTGGTTATCGCTGACGGTCGACACGTCACGGGAGCGGCTCACGGGCACCACAGTGTTGCGCTCGATGATTGGCAGGTAGTGACCGCTTTGGTAATCGGTGCCTAGCTGTACTACGGTCTCGATCCCCAAGGTATAGGGGCATACATCGGTAAGAACCACTTCCTCGAGGGAAGCATGGCGCGCCTGCAGCGCCGCCTGGATGGCCGCTCCCTGCGCAACAACCTCGTCCGGGTTGAGTTGCATTGCCGGAATTCGCCCGAACAGAGTCGCGACCAACTTACGTACCAGGGGCATGCGCGTGGTGCCGCCCACCAACAATATTTCGTCCAGATCCGCGACCTTGATCCGGGCATCGCGCAGCGCACGTTCGATCGGCGTGCGCAGGCGCTCCAACAAAGGCTGGACAATGTCCGCCAGGTCACTCTGGGTCAGTTCCAGACTCCACTCCCGCGTTTGCTCGCGAAGGATAAAGTGGGCGACTTGCGCTTGCCCCAATGCATGACGAACCCGCTGAGCCTCGCGCCGCAACCGCTGTGCTATGGCGGGGTGGGTTGTGTCGGGAAGATCAGCGACACCGATTCTGGCGATGAAATGCTCCACGAGCCGGTCATCGAAATCTTCCCCCCCAAGAAAGTTGTCCCCCGCGCTGGCGCGCACTTCCATGACGCCCTCGAACAGCTCCAAGATGGACACATCGAAGGTGCCACCACCGAGATCGAACACCAGGAAGGTCGTTTCGTTTCGCTCTTGAAGGCCATAGGCCAAGGCTGCTGCAGTAGGTTCGTTGATTAGCTTTTCGATCTTCAGTCCGGCCAACTCACCAGCAATACGAGTGGCCTTGCGCTGAGCGTCGCTGAAATACGCAGGTACGCTGATCACCGCTTCGTGAACAGGTTCGCCTAATGCACGCTCGGCATCGGCCTTGAGGCTGCGTAGCAACATCGCCGAGAGTTCTTCCGCACGGTAAGCGCGCCCGCTCAGTAACGTTTCACGGGCGCTGCCCATATAACGCTTGAATAGAGACGTAGTGAGGTGCGGGTGGGTATGCAGCCGTTCGCGGGCAATTTCCCCGACGATCAGTTGGCCGTGGTCGTCGAGGCCAACCACGCTGGGTGTGAGAAGATTGCCCAAGGCATTAGGGAGTAGCCTGGCGCTTTCGCCATCCCAAGCAGCCACTAAGCTGTTGGTAGTGCCCAGGTCGATACCTATGATCACAGTCACTTTTCCTTAAATGAGGCGACCGGCCAATAGCGGACCTTGGTCGTAGACCCAGTCATCACACTGGACAAGGTTGCGGATTCACGGTCGGGGTTATCGGCAGAGCTGATGGCGGCTTTAACCCGTCCGCACTACCTTTTGCGGGATCGGAGAACATAGCCAACATCAATCAAACACGCCAGCGATACCAGACGCTAATCCTCACCGCGTTGCGAGCAATCGCCAACATGCTCTCTCGTGCTGGTACCCAAAATCGCGACGACCTTATACAAACCCTGCGCAGTAATCACCTCATCCACTCACGCCGGCATGTAAACCGGCCCTAGGAACAGTCAAAAGCCCGCGCTAAGTATCAATTGCAAAGGACCAATTCGAGACGAGCCCTAACCCAAAAATCGCCTGCTGGCTGCTACTCCTTCCCCCTGCTCACAGGTCAACTCACAATTGGCTGCTTTCGGCCCAGAGTGTGTAAAAACGATCACGACCTCAACGTCTTGGATTATCGACACCCGTTGGCTGAGCGATTGCACGATTGATACTGCGTGTCGCATCGGTTGTAACCTGGAGCACATCAGTGCGGCTTTTACAGCCTCTAGGACGGGCCAAAATCAGTATTTTTTAGGCCGACAGCGCCTTCATCGAGCAGCCGATCAACCTGGGCGACATCCGCGACATTGACCGCCGTGCCGATCACGCCGTGGACCAAACCGGAGTCGGCATCCCCGCCAATGTGCGACTTCATTCCGAAATAGTATTGGTTTCCTTTCTTTGTCTGATGCATTTCAGGATCACGTTTACCGTCCTTGTTCTTGGTCGAACTCGGTGCATGAATGATCGTCAACGGATAGGCCGTACGACTGCCTTCGCCCTTCGGATAGTGCGGTTCAATCAATGCAATCGGGCCTTTCCAGGGCACCACCTGATCCATCTCGATCAGCAAACGCTCGCGGCGGGTCCTTTTCCTGGCGCCAAAGCCTCAACCGTAAAACACCCCGAGCGATACACCGTACGGAACTGCATGCCCTGTCTTTGCAGCGTCTTGCGCACGGTCCTCAGGAACATACCGTGGGAGACCACGACCGTGGTCTCCCCGGTCGTAGTGCACGCGGTATAAAGCTCATCGGCCACCCCCACGGCACGCAGGTGTTCCGATCTTCGGGATGCGGCCCCCAACGAAATACCCATCAGCCATAGCACGCGATGCAAGGCAAACCATTGCCTCAAGCCCATCTTCAACAAAGGCACGCGACCCAGCCGCAGGTCGAACTCCTTCAATCGGTTGTCTTGCCGGATACGTCCGGCATCGAACAGCCGGCAGGCCGTGGCATAGGCTCGATTGATCGGCGATGAAATGATGTTCAGCCCTGGCGTCATCAGCGGCCCGGACAACTCCGCACGGCTCAGGAAGTCGGCAATTTCGGCCTCGTCGATCGACGAAGTCTGGTTGTACTCATCCAGCAGCACTTTGGCCGAGACAGCACCGCAGCGTCCGTAGTCGATCAGGGGGGTGGCGTGGCGTATCAAATAAATCACAGTAAATAGACTCCGGTGACAATGGCATTGCCGACCATGAACAAGAACGGTGTATCCCACGTGTGAGGGGACTTCGCTTCGGCCAGGGTCAGCGCGAGAGGAAAAACGGCGCACAGCAATACGAACTGATGCCCTACGAAGTAATCCTTGAACAACACTGATTATCATCACAGGCCAGGACATACACTGTGTCAGAATGATCAAAGGCATCTAATTCAATCCCTTTTTCACAGGGCAAAGGCCAACCTAACTCTTTAACGAATACCTGATATCTATATTTAGCCAGAGCAGTTTCCATTCCTGGCAAAAGATCACTAACAGTCCCTGTTACCGCGGCCAGCATCACTACCTCCTGACGAAGATTATTCCGCCAGTACAACAAACCGGGCTCTTTGTGGGTAGCTGCCCGAATGGGCAGGTCAGGTAAATCAGCGAGTCGCCACAAGGTACTCCTTGTAAATACCGAATTGTATCTACGACAAAAGAATAATGCCGTCTCTTGCCAGCTTTCCTGGCACTTCCGTACTAAAAAATGCGCCATTAAATCTGCCCGCTATTGCTCTGTCTAGACGCATCGGCGATGCCGAATGTTTGGAAGCGTCGGGCTGCGGGCCTTATCGGTCTGAAGGATTACCATCGGAAGGCCACTACATCTCCCGACAGCGTTTTAATCCTGTATAATGAGCCCAGCTCTTATCACGAAAGAGCGCTGACCACGGAAGGTAATATTGGTGATTGATTGGCGTGAAGACTTTATAGCGCTTGTGGCTGGCTGTACTTACGAAAACCAGCTATTTAACGAGCTCGTTAAAATTACAACAGACTTAGGCTTCGAGTTTTGCTCTTATGGGTTAAGACTAAGTTCGCCGTTAGCGTCGGCGCAATATTTTCTGCTTTCAAATTACCCGGACGCCTGGGAAAAAAAGTACATTGCCGGCGATTATTTCTCCCAAGACCCCACCGTTGAACATGGACTGACCCGTTCGATTCCATTGCGCTGGTCTGCGCAGCAGCAAAATCCAGGGCGCGGGTTCTGGGAAGAAGCGCGGCATTACAACCTCAACCATGGCTGGTGCCTTTCTTCGCGGCGTGAACATAACTCGATCGGTCTGCTCTCCGTCTCCCGCTCAAGCGAACGCATTTCAATACAGGAAATGGAAAGCAAAGAGACCAAGCTGATTTGGCTGACTCATCTGGTACATGAGGCCATGGCGCAGTTTTTCTCCGCAAAAACCATGGTCGATACTTACAAACCAATGACCGCCCGGGAGAAGGAAATTCTCAGGTGGACGGCATCGGGAAAAACCTATGTCGAAATCGGGATCATCCTGAACATCGACATACGAACGGTGAAGTTCCATCTGGTGAATGCGATGCGCAAGTTGCGGGCGTCGAACAAGACTGAAGCGGCGGTCAAGGCGTCGTTATCTGGCTTGTTGTCCTGAGACGAAAATGTTCTGAAGCTCGAATGATGACCACGCCTCTCATGGGTCGTCGCCGCTCATGCGTTGATAGCCCAGGCCCACGCATGGCCCGCCAGGCTGTAGGGAACATCGCGCCGAAGGCCTGGTTGTCGAGGCCTCGAAAGTTGCCGTCCTCGGTGCTGCGCGCGGATACCCACATGACCTCCAGGTCTTCAGTCCTCCATGATTCGTTCGAATTTTTCATGGAGCTTATCAATAGATACGACAGGATAATGTATCAAGCCTGTTGATCGCTTTTTACAACTAGTAAATAAGGTCACGCTTGCTCCCAAGCCCCAACGGTGGCCTAGCCCCGGAATGGGTAATATGAATCGCCCTTCCTGCGAATACCGAAATTTTCAACGCTGAGGCAGGACTCACCAACAACAAAATGCAGAGCTGATATATTGATTTATGTAGGTGACTTTGATTCTGCGCTCCGCACCAGATCAATCAACCAAGTACGGAATGCTACGACTTTTTTCGAGTTGGCAATTTCCAACGGCGTCACCAAGTAGAATCCCAGATCGGACTTCAACTTGAGATTGAATGGTGCAACCAGTTTACCGCTCTTCAAATCATCATCGACATAGGTGGAGCGCCCGATGCACACCCCTAACCCGTCAATGGCAGCCTGCACTGCCATCATTGCCAGATCGAAGGTTAGCCGCGTGCCTTCGGCGAGTTTCTTCGGTTGCCCTGCTGCGCTCAACCACATATTCCAGTCGTTGCTGGTCATGCCGCTGACCTGTAAAAGCGTGTGGCTGGCCAGATCGACCGGGCTTTTCAAGGCTTTTTGACCGGTCAGGAGCTTGGGGCTGCACACAGGGAATATCTCGTCGGACATGAGCCAGTCCGCCCGTAACCCCTTCCAGTCGCCGAACCCGTAACGGATAGCGGCGTCGATCCCACCTTTGCGAAAATCGACCAGTTCGGTTGACGCAGTGACCCGCACGTCAATGTTGGGAAAAGCATCTTGAAAGGATGCCAGGCGGGGCAACAACCACTTAGACGCCAGGGAAACCAGGGTGCTAATAGTCAATGCGCTGTTGTTGGTCGACTCGAGCAACATTTCCGTGGAATAGCGTAATTCATGAAACGCCGAGCGAATGCCAGGCAAATAAGCATGACCTTCGGTGGTTAGCGCCAGACCATCCTTGAGCCGCAGAAACAGGCGAATACCCAGTTCATCTTCAAGTCGTCGGATCTGATGACTGATGGCCGTCTGCGTGACATTGAGCTCCTCGGCAGCCTTGGTAAAACTCATATGGCGAGCAGCAGATTCAAACGCTTTCAATCCATTGAGGGAAGGAATTCTAACAGCCATAAGATTCTGTAATGCTCATGAGATTTTGTCATAAGGTAGCATTGAAGAAGTTCTTTGCAAAATGTTTCAGAGGTCGCGGATCCTTGCGTCGTTCTCAAGCTACAACGGCTTGAAAACGACCACTCAAAGGATGAGATCGCCGTGAAGAATACAGTTGAAATTAACAACAGCCCGGACGAAAAAGCTCCACAACTCAAAGCTCGCAATGCATCGAGAATGGCTGAAATCAGCCGTCCACATTTCGACGCTGCGTATGAAAAAGGTCTGATGGGGGTTTCATGTCGGGTGCTCGACAATCGCCGCATAGAAATTGCCACCAGCGGCAAGGAAGTGATCGACTACACCCGCTGCGGTTACCTCAACCTGGACGCCCACCCAAAAGTGCTCGCCGCCGCCAAGGCCTCGATGGATGAAATCCCGTCGGCGCATTTTTCTGTAGCCCGCACACGCCTTTCCGCCGAGCCACTGGTACGCCTGGAACACACCCTCGCTAAGCTGTTCGATGTAAACGGCGTGGTGGTGTTCCCGACCGTGGCCGCCGCTAACATGGGCGCCCTGCCGCTGCTGGCAGCAGGCCTGTTTACCAACGGTGAGAAACCGCTGATCGCTTTTGACCGTTTCGCCCACGTGACTCTGCAGTACCACATCCCAGTTCTACGCGAAGAAACCGACGTGATCGTCATTGAGCACAACGACCTCGACCACTTGGAGCGTCTGTGCCGGGGGGGCCGCAAAGTCGCCTATGTGGGCGATGGTGCCTACTCGATGGGCGGCGCGGCACCGGTTCGTGAGCTGCGTGCCCTGCAGGACAAGTACGGTTTATTCGTGTATCTGGATGACGCCCACGGCATCTCGGTAGTCGGCCAGCACGGTGAGGGCTTTGTCCGTTCGCAACTGGACGGACTGGATGAGAACACCATCGTGGCCGCGTCCCTGGGTAAAGGCTATGGCGCAGCGGGCGGTCTGTTGATGCTTGGCACCAAGCACATCGAGAACTCGATCCGTCGCTATGCACCGACCTATGGCTTCTCCTGTGCACCGAACATGGCGGCCGTGGGTGCAGCACTGGCGTCGGCGGAGATCCATGCCACTCCGGAGCTGCACAAACTGCAACGCGCGCTGCGCAACAACATGAACTTGTTTGACAATCTGATCCCGACCGAGACCAGCGGCAGCGAATTGCCGATCCGGATCGTACGCATCGGTAACGAAGAGGAAGCCATCGCCAAGGGCGAGTACCTTCTGCAACAGGGGCACTACACCTCAGTCGTGTTCTTCCCGACCGTGCCACGTGGTCAGGCAGCATTGCGCATGTCCGTCACCTCAGCCCACAACCCGGCCGATATCCTCGATCTGAGCCTGATGCTCAAAAGCAGCGATTCGAATCGGGATAGCGCCTCTGCCACGGCCCTACTCCAGCCCGCGCTAGCCGATTGACTGATGTCGTACAGGAGACTCTCAACATGACGCGAACGGACTTGGCGGAAACCTTCGTCACGGCGATAACGGATTTCGATATCAACATGGCTTCTCTGGACGAGATTCGTACCATTCAGGAGCTGGTATATGAACGTAAAGTGGTGGCACTGAAAAACCAGACGTTGACCCGTGAAGCCTATCAACAGTTTGCAACGTGCTTCGGGGAACTCGAACAGTTCAAGCTCAAGAGTTACCACGACCCGGCATACCCGAACATTTTGGTGATCAATAACCGCAATGGCGGTGGTGCGGTCGGAGCGCGCAAGCTCGGAAACATGTGGCACAGCGATTCCAGCTATCTGGCCGAACCGCTGCCCCTGACCATGCTGCACGCACAACAGCTTCCCGAGACAGGTGGCGATACGTTGTTCGTGGATATGCAGTCGGTGTATGACGATCTGCCAAAGGATCTTTACGAGCGGGTCATCAATCGTCAGGCCGTACATGACGTGCGCTGGACTTACAAAGTTAAGGAGGACGATGTCGGGGAGTCTATCCAGGAAATCTTCACTCGTCTGGAACAGACCTTCCCGGCCAGCACCCACCCCACGGTTGCCGTGCATCCGCGTACTCAGCGCGAAAGCTTATACGTCAATCCGGGCTATACCACGCGCATCAGTGGTTATTCGCAAGAGCAGAGTCGGGCCTTGCTTGATGAGCTTTTCGCGTTCGCACTGAGCCCAGAGAGGATCTTCAACTACCAGTGGGAGCCAAACGACCTGCTGATCTGGGACAACCGTTCGGTGCTGCATTGCGCAACCGAGTTGTCGCGGAATGCCCAGCGGGTGATGTTTCGCATTGGCGTCAATGACGGCGAGTTCTTTGCCCGAAATGCGTTACAGGAGCGCGTCGCATGAGCAAGAAGCGCGTATTGATCGCCCATATTCTGGGTGCCGAAGGCAAGCGGATGCTGCGCCAGCGTGACGATATCGAAGTGGTGGAGTTCGCCAATACGATCGAGCAGGGCCAGTTCCAGGCCTTGCTCGAGAGTTTCGATGCCGTGCACGGCGTGATCCTCGGGCTGACCCGATTCGGCGCCGCCGAGTTGCAAAGGGCAGTAGGATTGGAGGTCGTGTCGCGGATAGGTGTCGGCTTCGATGCGGTCGATATCCCAGCAATGACCGAGGCTGCAATTCCGGTGATGGTCTGCGCCAACGCCAATCACCGGGCAGTGGCCGAGCACACCCTGGGTTTCATGTTGTCGCTGGCGAAACGGACCGAGGCGCTAAGCCACTTGGTGCGCAACGGCGACTGGCATCATCGCTACGACTACCTGCCCAGTGAACTGGAAGACCGCGAAGTGCTGCTCGTCGGTTGCGGGCGGATTGGTACTCGTGTCGCTACGCTGCTCATGGCGTTAGGGATGCGGGTCAAGGTGTACGACCCATACCTCTCCCCACAGCAGTTGCCCCACGGCGTGGAGCCGGTTGCTGTGCTGGAAAACGGATTGGCAAGCGCCGATTACGTCAGCCTGCACTGCCCGAAAACCGCCGAAACTATCGGCTTGCTGTCCGCCGAGCGTATGGCCTTGATGAAACCACAGGCGTACCTGATTAACACCGCGCGTGGCGGCATCGTCGACGAGAAGGCGCTCCATCAGGCTCTGGTCGAAAAGCGCATCGCTGGCGCTGCGCTGGATGTGTTCCTGCCAGAACCGCCACCGCACGACAGCGGCTTACCCAGCCTCGACAACGTGATCTGCTCGCCGCACCTGGCCGGGGTCTCCCAGGAGGCAGTCAGCCGCATGGCGAAACTGGCAGCCGGCAACGTACTCGACGTTTTCGACGCTAAACCAATCCACGAAAACGCAGTGAACCCACAGGTGTTTCACCGAGCGTTTCACCTGGACAAAGCTAAATCCGCCGACACCATCCCTTACCCAATCTGACTTGTGAGCAATGGAATGTACTTACGCTATCAGCTGTTCGATGACCAACGCGACGCAATGATCCTCATAGCACGGATTATGATTTTGATCCTCTATGGCTACTTTGGCTTCACCTATGTCACGGACCACGGAAGCTTCGTGACCTACCTGAAATCGGTGAACGCGCCGATCCCTGAGTTCACCGCAATAGTCGCCACCATCGTCGAGTTCTTCGGAGGGCTGGCTCTGCTATTCGGCTTCTGGACCCGGCCAATTGCAGCGATTTTCGTGCTGTACACCATCGGCACCGGAATCATCGGTCATGCGTTCTGGAACACCACCAATCCGGCCGATCATCACACGCTGTTCGTGCACTTCTTCAAGAACGTGAGCATTGCCGGTGGTTTCCTTTTCCTCTGCCTGTTGGGGCCGGGTAAATATTCGATCGACAAACGTTGATCTTCTGACGACGGGCGCACAAATGCGCCCGTCGTTTTTCTATTCAGTCCCCGCGGATACACAAGATGAACAAACTGATTGAACCAGTTACCGACCTTCGAGACTGGCTGGCACGAGCAGAAAAGATCGGCGAACTGCAAACCGTCTCGCAAGCCGTCGACCCGATTGAAGAAATGAGCGCCATCACTTATCTGGTGGCCCGCCAAACCACCTCGCCTGCGGTGCTCTTCGACCAAGCGGACTCGCCACTGGGCTTGCGTCATTTGTGGAACATTTTTGGTCCGAGCGTGGCGCGCACCGCGATCACCCTTGAGGAGGCTCCAGATACACCGACCATGGAACTAATCCGGCGAACCAAAGAAAAGCTCAAACACAGCATAGCTCCGCTTGAAATCTCGGCTGAAGCCGCGCCGATCTACCAGAACACACTCACGGGTAACGACATCGACCTCACCCGCCTGCCGATCCCCAAACACTGGCCAAGGGATGGCGGAGCCTACGCCGGTACAGCGGATGCGGTGTTCACCCGGGATCTGGAGTCCGGCTACCTGAACGTCGGCACCTATCGGATGATGATCCAGGGGGCTCGCGAGGTCGGCCTGTCGCTGGCACCGGGCAAGGACGCCCTGCGCCATATTCATCAAGCGTGGGCAAAGGGTGAAGCGCTGCCCGTAGCGGCAGCCTGGGGTGTCGACCCATTGATGATGGTGGTCGGTTCGCAATCGTTGCCGCCTGGCGTCAGCGAATACGATTTTGCCGGCGGCATCAAAGGCAAACCTGTTGAAGTCGTACGCGCGAAAAACTCCGACCTGCTTATTCCGGCCGCGGCGGAGATTGTCATCGAAGGTTTGATTCGTCCCGGCTCGACCCGTGAAGAAGGGCCTTTCGGCGAGTTCACCGGCTACTACGGCTATAAGGACATCGATTGCCCGCTGATTGAAGTTACCGCCCTACACTACCGAACCCGTCCGATTCTGACCAATGCGCTGATGGCTGATTTCCCCTCGAACGAGCAAAGCGCGTTCTTCTCCACCATCCGCTCGGCCAAGATCTGGAGCGACCTCGACAAACTCGGGATCCAGGGCATCCAAGGAGTGTATTGCCCGCCCGCCGCTGCCGGAGCGTTCGGCATGATCATCATCAGTCTTCAACAGAAATACGCCGGACATGCGGCGCAAGCGCTGGCGCTCGCCAGTCAAGTGCCCGGCGGCGCATACATCAGCAAATGGATCGTCGCGGTGGATGAAGACGTCGATCCCACCGACATGAATCAGGTGCTATGGGCCATGGCTACGCGCGCCACCCCCAGCGATGACATCGACATTCTGCGCAACACCCGCGGCTCGCCGCTGGACCCGGCACAGAATCCGCCGGAGAAACGTTTCTTCGGCTCCAAGGCCTTGATCAACGCATGCAAGGATTACCGCAACATTCACAGTTTCCCGACGCGCACTCTGTTGCGCCCCTCGATCTACGAACGAGTGCGCGAACGCTGGACCGATTTGGGTCTTCCCGGCGAAGCACCGCTGGTCAGCGTATTCGACAACGTGGTGGATTCCCATGAGCAGCCCTGAACGACGCATCGTGGTCGGCATCAGCGGTGCCAGCGGCGTAATTTACGGCGTGCGCACATTGGTGCTGCTGCGCGAACTGGGCATTGCTACTCATTTGATCATGACCAAATCGGCCCAAGTCACCCTGGCTCACGAACTTGATATGAAAGTGGCTGATGTCAAAGCGCTTGCCAGTGTCGTACACGATCCGGCGGACATCGGCGCATCGATTTCCAGTGGCTCGTTCAAGACATTGGGTATGGTGGTGACTCCGTGCTCAATCAAAAGTCTTTCGGAGATTTCCAGCGGCATCACCGGCAGCCTGCTCAGTCGTGCCGCCGATGTGACGCTCAAGGAGCGCCGGCCATTGATTCTGATGGTGCGGGAAACGCCGTTGCATCTTGGGCACCTGCGCAGCATGACTCAGGCCTGTGAAATGGGCGGCATCGTAATGCCGCCGGTACCGGCGTTTTACGCCCGGCCGCAATCGATCGAAGACATGGTCGATCATACGGTCGGCCGCATGCTCGATTTGTTGGGCCTTGATAGCGGGACGGTACGTCGCTGGGGTTGAACGTCACTTTTAGCTGCATCTTCGGTAAGTGTGCCTCGGCGCCTTGCCGAATCGCTCTTTCACAATCTGGACCAACGCAACGTCGATTCATCGAAACACTCACCGGCGAGCTTGAGCGCGCCGGTCAGCATTCACTCACGACATCGACTTCGTCGGTGTACAGCCGCATCACGGTCAGCACTGCTGCAGCCGCAAACGACAGCGCAATAATCGACAGGGCGCCAGTGGCGCGTCCCGATCCTTCGAGCGTAGCGCCGAGTAAAGCAATCCCCGTCACCCCGCCACATTGGCGAGCGGCATTGAGCACTCCAGAGCCGACGCCGATCTTGCCGCTCGGCACACTCGCCAGGCAAGCGCCGACGATCACCGGCAAGGTCGCACCGCCCAGCCCGATCAACAGCCCCCCGAGCATCAGGCTAATGCTCTCCATTCCGAACAACGCCAGCAATGCAGCCCCGAACGCTCCACAAAACATGCCTGCGACACCGACTGAACGGGCACCGAAGGCGTTCGACAGCCGCCCAGAAAGACTCGCCATGACGCCAGTCGCAATTGTCATCGGGATCATCGCCACGCCGATTTCCACAGGTGTTCGGCCCTGCCCCTGCAGCGCGAATGGCAGCACAAACAGGCTGCCGTAGTACGCCAGCGTTTGCAGAAATCCGGCGCCTATCGCGGCAGAAAAAGTTCTCGACTCAAACAGGTGCAACGGCAACATCGGTTCGCGCCGTCTCCGCTGCGAATAGATAAACGCCACGCCCGAGATCAGCGCTAGCAGCAATGTCGCGATGACCCACGCATGTTCCCAGCCCCATACCGGCCCTTCAATCAACGCGAAGATTAGCGACACCAGCGCCAGTGCCGAAAGCACTTGCCCCGTCCAGTCAATCGAACACGGCTGAATGGCAATGACACTGCTGCGTAGCGCACAGCACACCAGGGCAATCAGGCAGAACGGCACGTTCAGATAAAAAATCGAGCGCCAGTCGACCAGCTCCACCAGCACACCGCCCAATAACGGACCGCTCACCAGCGCAAGCGCTGAAATCCCGCCCCACAAGGCAACAGCTTTGGCCCGCGCCTTGGGATCAGGATACGCCTCGACCAGTAATGCCATAGAACTGGGTAGCATAAGCGCCGCACCGACACCTTGCACCGCCCGCGCGGCAATCAGCTCGACAACGCCGTGGGCCGATCCGCAGGCAATCGATGCACCCGTGAACACCAACAGGGCAAACAGAAAAACTTTCCTCGCCCCCAGCCGATCGCTCAACGCACCGGCAGACAACAGCAGACTGGCAAATACCAAAGTGTAGGCGCCGGCGATCCATTGCAGCCGATCCATCCCCGTTGCCAGGTCACGCCCAATGCTCGGCAGTGCGACATTCAGCGCTGTGGCATCCAGCGCAACCATGAATGAACTCAACGCCACGCTCACCAGAACAGGCGCCGCCGAGGCGGGTCTGGCCACCAGATCCATTGATAGGGTTTTGCCCACTTTCCAACACCTCACTGTGTATTCAGGAGCGATCCTGAGGCGGTGAGCGCACTTCGTAAAATTAAATCTCGAATACCCGAACATAAGAGGAACTACTGAAATGATGAACCTCATGCATTGGCGCCTGTTGGTCGCCGTGGCTGACGCCGAAAATGTTTCTCGCGCCGCTGAGCGCTATGGCATTACCCAGTCGGGCGCAAGCCAAGCCCTGACGCAGATGGAGGAAGCGTTGGGCGTAAAAGTGTTCGTGCGCGACCGTCGTCAGACCACCGCGACAGCCATCGGGCAGCAGATCATCGACCGCGCGCGCCGCATGCTCAGCGAATTCGAATCGATCCAGAATCTGGTAGATGCGTCGCGCGGGTGTCACCTGGGACGAATCAAACTCGCAAGTTTTCCTTCCGTATTTGCCAACCTGCTGCCGCCGTTGCTGCAAGGCTTCAGTCGGCTGCATCCAGGCATAGAAATCGTTTCGCTCGAAGGCACCGACGAAGAAGTTGAGCAATGGCTGGCCAACAGCAGTATCGATCTTGGCGTCGTGATGAATCCCTGCCCTTCCCGTGGTGCGCTGTTGCTGGGCCGCGATTCATGGGTGGCGGCAATACCCGCGACCCATGACCTGGCGCGCAAATCCTCACACAGCACCGTCGCGCTCAAGGATCTGGTGGAAGAGCCGTTCATCCTCGCCACCGGCGGCTGCTACCTTAATGGTCAGTCGCTGGTAGAACGTGAAGGACTCAAGCTGAAGGACGTCAAGATCACAGTACGCGACTGGACCACCGCGTTTGCGTTGATCAGTGAAGGCATGGGGATTTCGATCGTACCGGCTTCGACACTGCCGGTTGATCGCCGGGGAATGCGGGTCTTCGAATTGAGCAAACCGATCTATCGCGAGTTCGGCCTGGTTTGCTCACCCGCCGGCGAAAACACGCCTTCTGCCCAGGCGTTTCTCAATGAAATTCGCAAATCGACCCTCGGCAGCGACATCCCGATGACGGTTCGCAGTACTGAAGCGAAAGTCGCCTGAATCGACATAAGAGCACCTAATGATGGGTGCATAAAATCGTAATTTTACCGTTCGATGACATGGCACCAATATGTCTGGAACGAGGCTCGCAGCCGTTTCAGACCTGGAACGGCAACACGTTCGGGCACGCGTCGCCCGCTTAACAAGGAGATACACATGAAACTGTACTTTGCCCCTATGACCTGTTCCCTGTCGCCACACATCGTGATGCGTGAGCTGGGCCTGCCTTTCGAACTGATCCGAGTCAACAACAAGACCAAAGCAACGGCAGACGGGCGTGACTTTCGCGACATCAACCCAAAGGGATACGTCGCCGCACTGATGCTGGATAATGGCCAAGTGTTGACCGAAGGTCCGGCCATCGTGCAATACCTGGTCGATCAGGTTCCGGGCAACTCACTGGCACCGGCCAACGGCACCTGGGAGCGCACGCGTTTGCAGGAACTGCTGAACTTCATCACCTCAGAAATCCATGGCGGTAGCGCACCGCTGTTCAATGCCGATATCCCTGAGCCCACCAAAGAAATCTTCCGCCAGAAACTGTTTAAGCGCCTGGACTACCTGAACAAGAGCCTGGTGAACAAAGACTACCTGCTGAGCGCCTTCGGCCTGGCCGATGCCTACCTGTTCACGGTGCTGAAGTGGCTGCCGTTCTTCAATATCGACATCAAGAACTGGCCTGAACTGGCGTCGTTCATGGCGCGTATGGAAGCACGTCCAAGCGTGCAGGCCGCCATTGCCGCAGAAGAAGCAACGCAGCCGGTTTAATCACGGATGACAGAAGCTGGTCGATGCTAGCTTCTGCCTTACTTCAACTTGGATGAAGTCCCCTATGCAGACAATTGAACGCGTCCCAAGCGGCCACGCAGGACGTAGCCGTTCCTGCGCCTACGCAGATATCGTTTACACCGTGGCAACTTCCGCGGACACCTCACTGGACATCGTCGGCCAGACTCACCAAGCCCTCGCCGCGTTGAGCATCAGCCTCAAAGGCCTTGGCTCTCACGCTTCGCGCATGCTATCGGCTCAGGTGCTGCTGGCAGACATGGGCAGCAAATCCACAGTCGATGAAATCTGGGCCGGATGGATCGGCGACAACCCCCAGCACTGGCCCCAGCGTGCCTGCTACGGTGTCGATCTAGGCGGCAAACTTCTGATTGAAATCATCGTCACTGCGGCGCGAGGAACGGCTAATGACGCATAACGATCAGATCGACCTGGTCATTCGGACTTGTGAGGCTCAACGCAGTGCCGCCATGCTCGGCGGGCACCTGGATATCTTCAGCTACTTGTTCCACCCAGACCTGACCTACATCCACGCCACTGGTGTGGTGGACGATCTCAAGAGTTATCTTGAGAAATGCCGTTCTCGGGAGTTCATCTATCACACCCTCAATCATCAGATCGACAAGGTGACGCGGGTGGGTGATCTAGCGATCGCGTTAGGTGAAATGGTCACCATAGTCACCTCCGGAGGAATAAGAAAACATCTGCACAATCGAACGCTCACGGCGTGGCAGAAAACCGGTGAGCAATGGCAACTACTGGTCTACCAGGCGACACCGCTCAAGCCGGCCGTGGTACTCGAGACATCGTGAGCGATCCGACGCACGCCCATAGGTCGAATAGCCCTTAATCGTGCCCCCGCGAGATCGGTGCGCGAGCGGGGTCAAGTCTCATGGCGTTGAGCCAACCAATGAACTTAATGAATGCCCCCCCACTGAAATGTCCGAACATTCAGCAGTCAGTGTATCCAGCGCTAAGGCATTCTCAGCGCACAAAAAAAAAGCCACTCATCTGAGTGGCTTTTTTCTGAATCTTGGAGCGGGAAACGAGACTCGAACTCGCGACCCCGACCTTGGCAAGGTCGTGCTCTACCAACTGAGCTATTCCCGCGTCTTGGTGTGGCGCATTCTATAGATTCAGATTACGCCGTCAACCCTTTGATTCAAAAAACTTTTATTTCGGGTCTACGTCAGTGCGCAGATGCGGCCAGGCGGCGCGCAGGTACTGAACCATCGACCACAATGTCAGGCCTGCGGAGATCAGCAGCAGTGCATAGCCCAACAGCACCCAGAAATTGAAGTTGGCCGGGTTGCCCAGCAGGATCACCAGCGCCAGCATTTGCGCGGCGGTTTTCCATTTGCCCAGGTTCGATACCGCCACTTGGGCACGGGCGCCCAGTTCGGCCATCCATTCGCGCAGTGCCGATACGACGATCTCGCGGCCGATGATCACCGCTGCCGGCAGGGTCAGCCAGAGGTTGCCGTGCTCCTGCACCAGCAGTACCAGGGCGACCGCGACCATCAGCTTGTCGGCCACAGGGTCCAGGAAGGCGCCGAAAGGCGTGCTCTGCTCCAGGCGTCGGGCCAGGTAGCCGTCCAGCCAGTCGGTGGCGGCGGCGAAGGCAAAGACCGAGGCGGAGGCCACATAGCTCCAGTGGTACGGCAAATAGAACAGCAAAATGAAGATCGGGATGAGCAGGACGCGAAGTACGGTAATCAGATTTGGGATATTCATCGGCACAACTGGCTGCGAGGTTGACGGGCATTCTACTCGCTATGCAGGCTTGCATAAATCGACTCAGCGAGCTTTTTACTGATACCGGGAGCTTTGGCTATCTCTTCGATGCTGGCACGAGACAGCTCCTGCAATCCACCAAAATGTTTCAATAGATCGCGACGTCGCGTCGGGCCAACCCCTGCCACACCTTCCAGCGTCGATGTACGGCGGGTCTTGCCCCGGCGGGCGCGGTGTCCGGTAATGGCGAAACGGTGTGCTTCGTCACGGATCTGCTGGATCAGGTGCAGCGCCGGCGAATCCCCTTTCAGGGTGAACTCATGGGCCGCATCGTTCAGGTACAAGGTCTCGAAACCGGCCTTGCGGGTGGCGCCCTTGGCCACGCCCAGCAGGATCAGGTCGGGGACCATCAGCTCGTTCAATACGTCGCGGGCCATGGACAGCTGGCCTTTGCCGCCGTCCACCAGCAGGATGTCCGGCAGCTTGCCCTCCCCGTCCTTGAGCTTGCCGAACCGGCGCATCAGCGCCTGATGCATCGCCGCATAATCATCGCCCGGGGTAACGCCTTCGATGTTGTAGCGTCGGTAATCGGACTTGATCGGGCCCTCCGGACCAAACACCACACAAGAGGCTACGGTCGCTTCGCCACTGGAGTGACTGATGTCGTAGCACTCCAGCCGCTGCGGCGGCTCGTCCAGGTTAAGGACATCGGCCAAGGCGTCGAACCGTGCCGCCACATGCTGGCGGTTGGCCAAGCGTGCGCCAAGGGCCTGTTCGGCGTTGGTCACGGCCAGTTGCTGCCAGCGCGCCCGGGTGCCACGCACGCGATGGCTGATGGTCAGTTCACGACCACGAAGCTTGTCAATGGCCTCGACCAGGGCTGGGAAGTCTTCGTGGACCACATTGACGATCAACTCGGCAGGCAGGTCGCGTTCCGGGCTGCTGATGTAGTACTGGCCCAAAAACGCCGCCATGACTTCGGCCACGTCTTCCTCGATACCCACCTGGGGAAAGAAGTTCTTGCTACCCAGCACCCGACCGCCGCGCACGCTGATCAGGTGAACGCAGGCGCCACCCGGGTTGATGAACGCGGCGATCACGTCAACGTCGCCGCTGCCACCTTCCATGCTCTGCTGATCCTGCACGCGGCGCAGCAGCCCGATCTGGTCACGCAGCTCGGCAGCCCGCTCAAACTCAAGATTGACCGCCGCGTCCTCCATCGCCGCCGACAGTTCGTCGGTCAACGCATTGCTGCGACCTTCAAGAAACATCACCGAGTGGCGCACGTCTTCGGCGTAGACCTGGGGTTCGACGAACCCGACGCAAGGCGCTTTGCAGCGTTTGATCTGATATTGCAGGCAGGGTCGGGTACGGTTCTTGTAATAGCTGTCTTCACATTGGCGAACGAAGAAGGTCTTCTGCAACAGACTCAGGCTTTCACGGATCGCCCCAGCGCTGGGGTAAGGACCGAAATACCGGCCCTTGGCCTTCTTGGCCCCGCGGTGGATGCTCAGACGCGGAAATGCCCCGTCGGACAGGAACACGTACGGGTAGGACTTATCGTCACGCAGCAGAATATTGTACGGCGGCCGCCATTCCTTGATCAGCGTCTGCTCGAGCAGCAAGGCCTCGGTTTCATTGGCGGTGATGGTGGTTTCGACTTGCGCGATGCGCCCCACCAGGGCGGCGGTCTTTGGCGCGAGGCCGGTTTTACGAAAGTAGCTGGCCAGACGCTTCTTGAGGTTCTTGGCCTTACCGACGTAAAGCAGACGCGCATCGCTGTCGAACATGCGGTAGACGCCTGGGCGACCGCTGCATGTGGACAGGAAAGCACTTGGATCAAACAGTTCAGTCATTATCAGGCGCTGGCATCGACCATGCCGTGGCGCACCGCCAGCAGCGTCAACTCGACATCGCTGCTGATCGACAGCTTCTCGAAGATTCGGTAACGGTAGGTGTTGACGGTTTTAGGCGACAAGCACAGCTTATCGGAGATGATCTGCACCTTTTGGCAACCGACAATCATCAGGGCAATCTGGATTTCCCGTTCCGACAGCGCATCGAAGGGCGATTCATTGGTCGGCTGGAACGACTTGATTGCCAACTGCTGGGCAATTTGCGGGCTGATGTAACGCTGACCGGCAAATACCAGGCGAATGGCCTGGACCATCTCGTTCAAGCCGGCGCCCTTGGTGAGGTAACCCGCAGCACCCGCCTGCAACAACCGGGTCGGGAACGGATCTTCTTCACACACGGTCACCGCGACCACCTTGATGTCCGGGTGGCTGCGCAGCAGTTTACGCGTGGCTTCAAGACCGCCGATGCCTGGCATCTTGACGTCCATCAGTACCACGTCGGGTTTCAGTTCACGCGCCTTGATAAGGGACTCTTCCCCGGATTCAGCCTGACCAACCACCTGCAGACCGTCGATATCAGCCAGCATTCGTGTAATGCCCGTACGGACGAGATCATGGTCGTCGACCACTAACACCCTAATCAAGCAGACACCTCACGATTTGGTCTTATTTGGGTTGCCCAACACCTTAGCAAAAACCATCCGGCAGACCTAGCGCAAAGGGACATATAAAAGTTACAACGCGTCTTTCACAGGCACGCAATCCGAGGCCTCAAGCCCTGGCGGCCCGTTCCATCCTCAGGAAACATTCATCCTCGCCGACCACCTGCAGCCCCATGCGCTCGTAGAGCACCCTGGCCGGATTGTTCTTGAAAACCGTCAGGCGTAACGCCGGGCGACGCTCCTGCATCATCATGTCCCAAACCTGACCGATCGCCCAGGTGCCGGCGCCCTGCCCCCGAAACGCCTCGGCAATCTGTAGCTCCCGGATATACAACGCCCGGGCATCACGACTCAGACTCACAAAACCCAACGCTTGCCCCTCGCGGCAGATGATCCAGTTCTGACGAATGATCCAGGCCAGATCGAATGCTTCGTCCTGCCATAACAAATCATGGTGCAAGTAATAGGGAAGCATGTTGATGCACGTCAGTTGCCGGGCAAAGGCGATGTCCTCGGCCGTTGCCGCACGCCACTGGAAACTCATGTGTACCTCTTCAAAGAATGGTCACCCATACGACTGGGCCCGATAACAGTCGGGCACCACAACTCGCTCAGGCCGAAAGCCAGATCGAGAGAAGGTGCAAACCCAAAGTTTGTCATAAAGCCCGCCGGACTCAAGCCAGGATGAACAATCACATGCCCACGATAGAATTTTCTGATTGAACCGGCCCGCCCTGCTCTAGTAAGCTCAGGGCCATTCATCGGAGACAGACCATGTTCAACGCCCTCGCATCGCTTCAAACCGCCAGCGCCCCGCGCTCGGTTGCGGCTGCCTGGGAGAACAGTGTTCAGACTCCGGTCAGCTTTTATTTTGGGTATTGGTTTAGCCACTGGCGCGCCTGATACCCAACCGGCGCCCAATTTAAACGGGTCGCCTTCCAGAGTTTTCTAACCCCCGGTCGGCCTCCCGACCGGGGGTTTTGTTTTTTCAGCCCCACACATTTTTGCGACACCAGACAAACTTGAGGATTGAGCCATGAACTACGCCACTTATTACCGTTACGACAGTTTTTCCGCCTGGCGATTTACCAGCCACCGCTCGGGACAGCCTGCCGCCTCCGATCGGTCACCTACCGGTGGCAAGCCTCAGTTGCGGGCCAATACGGCCAATTGTCGAACACCCCAATAGGGCCGGCGCGCGGGAATGAACCCGCTGCCCGCCCAGGAAACCAGATCATGAATTCGTCCGTCTCTGCTTTGCCGCTGTCCACGCTCAACCCCGCCAATGAAGCCCTGACCCTGCGTCTGCCCAGCTCATTGCAACTCAAGCAACAGTTGCCCCTCAGTTCGGCGCTGAGCCAACAGGTCAATGTCCATCGCCAGGCAATCCGCGCGATTCTCGACGGTGAGGACTCCCGCCTGCTGGTCGTTGTCGGCCCCTGCTCCATCCACGACCCGAAATCGGCCCTCGAATACGCTGCCAACCTGGCGCGCGTGGCCCATGAAGTCAGCGACAGCATGCTGCTGGTGATGCGCGCCTACGTGGAAAAACCCCGCACGACGGTAGGCTGGAAAGGCCTCGCTTACGACCCTGGCCTGGATGGCAGCGATGACATGGCCGGCGGCCTGACGCTGTCCCGGGAACTGATGCGCGAAATGCTCCAGTTGGGCCTGCCGGTGGCCACCGAACTGCTGCAACCCATGGCCACCAACTACTTCGATGACCTGCTCAGTTGGGTCGCCATCGGCGCGCGTACCACCGAATCGCAGATCCACCGGGAAATGGCCAGCGGCCTGGGCATGCCGGTCGGTTTCAAGAACGGCACGGACGGCGGTGTTGGCATCGCCTGCGATGCCATGCGCTCGGCAGCCCATCCTCATCGGCATTTCGGCGTCGACAGCCAGGGGCATCCGGCGATCATCCAGACCCAGGGTAACCCCGACACTCATCTGGTGCTGCGCGGCGGTCATCGCGGGCCGAACTATGACCGCCAGAGCGTCACACAGATACACAATGACCTGACCCGCCTGAAAATACCGGCCCGGATCATGGTGGATTGCAGCCACGCCAACAGTGGCAAAGACCCGTTGCGCCAGCCTCAGGTGTTCAACGACGTCCTGGAACAGCGCCTGCAAGGAAACCACTCCCTCATCGGCATGATGCTGGAAAGCCACCTGTTCGAAGGTTGCCAGTCGTTGGGCCCGTCGCTGCGTTACGGCGTATCGGTGACCGATGGCTGCCTGGGTTGGGCGACCACCGAGCAACTGCTGCGTCAGGCCCATCGTCAACTGGTGTCGGCCTGAATCCTGAAAGCGCCCTCCCCAGCGAGGGCGCTCAGCTTTTTGTCTCGGAGCGAACCTGGACGGTGACCCACTCCGAATGCTGGCTCACATCGTCCAGGCGCTCGACCTGATAAAACAAGTGCACCGACCTGCCGCGCTGGTCCTGCCAGAACGCCGCAGGCACTACAAAGGTCAGCGCTTGACCTGCCGTCGCCGCGGTGATTTCGCGCTCGGCGACATGCGCGTAACTGCCGTTGCACTGCAGCCAGACCAGCTCGCCAGCCTCAAACCCGGCATCGTCGATGACGACACTCACCCCTTCCTGTAACCCGTCGACATCCAGCCCGCCCGCGTTCAATCCCGCAATCCGCGGCGCTTTCAGAGCAGGACGTCGCAAAGGCCCCAGGTGCAACGACAGGGGCTCGGCGCGACGCACCGAATGTCCGCGCCGGACGACATAGGTCAGGCTCAGGCTTTGACCCTCATGAGGGGCAATCAGCGCATGATCGACCCAGAACGCTACCTCGCGGCCGACGGCATGAGCCTCGATATCCAGCACATCGCGCCAAACGGCCCTGGAATCGTTGCTGGCAATCAGGATCAACCGGTCGCCGACGGCCATTCTGGAATAGGGTTTGATGGTCACGCACGTTCCTTCGGGCACCCGCGCCGGGTCCAGGCTGCCGCCCACGGCATCGTTGGCAACGGCGGCCGGCAGTTGCAAGGAAACATCGCCGATATCCAGTTGCAAAGGCTGGGAAACCAGCGTGGCCGGCAGCCGTTTGCTCGTCACTTGGTAGCTGATCTCCAGCGAGCCGCCGTCCAGCTCGGCGATATGCGGCTCGCGCACAACAAAAACGACATCTCGCCCCACATGTCGCTCAGTGATGAACCTTCGCACTTCATGCCGATAGGGTTCGGCGTCTGAATTGAGTCCGTGCCAGAACAGCAGCAACTCATCTCCGCACGTCATCATTGGATATGGCTTGACGGTGATGACGACCTTGCGCCAAGCGGGGTTGATCACCCCTGCCGTGGCCGCTGCCAGAAACGGGGCCGGCAATTTCGTCAGGGGTGCGAGCCGGGCTCGCGGGGCAGATGGGTAAGTGGTCATACATAGGCTCCAGTCCTTGGATAAAGGCACCGCGTTCATATCGCGGCACCCGATGAAGCCATTAAACCTCGACCGTCCCAAACCCACAGTCAGACAAGACGACCACGGGAGTGGCCTGGTGCCGGTGAAGTTGTAGCCGCAAGCGCCAAGGGCAATCGGAAGTATCCCGATACGCTCAGATCCGTCCGGCTCCAGTCCGACCCTTCCCACTTCTTCTATTCCGTTTTCAGCAGAGCACTGCGGTTTCTTCCTACACCGTCCAGCACAAGCCTGCATTAGAGTGACGTCGCGAATTCAACAGGAACCTCTTCGAAAAAGGTACGAACATGCAACGGAATGCAACCACTCAATTTCCCATCCTGCTGGTCCATGGGTTGTTCGGGTTTGACAGGGTCGGCGGCTTCGAACTCTTCCACGGGATCAAACAGGCATTACGCGCCGCCGGTGCCCGGGTGTTCATCCCCTATTTGTCAGCGACACATTCCAATGAAGCCCGTGGTGAACAACTGCTGGCACAGATCGATCGGATCCTGAGCGGCACCGGCGCCACCAGGGTCAACCTGATCGGTCACAGCCAGGGCGCGCTGGCCGCCCGATACGCCGGCGCTGTTGCCCCCGACAGGGTGGCCTCGGTGACCTCGGTCAGCGGCCCCAATCATGGCTCCGAACTGATTGATTTCCTCTACAAAGCCCTGACCCCGGGGCGCCTGCCAGAGCATGTGGCGGATAAAGTCGCCACGCTTTTTGCTGACTTCATCTCGCTGCTGGGCGGCCAGGCGCAACTGCCACACGCGGCCATCGCAGCACTGGCGGCGCTGACCACCGAAGGCGTAGGCGCGTTCAATGACAAATACCCCCAAGGCCTGCCCAAACACTGGGGCGGCAACGGAGCACAAAGGGTCAACGGGGTGCGCTACTACTCATGGAGCGGCACGTTGCCGGACTCCGAGAACGGAGCGTGCAATGCGATGGACCCACTGCAGGGTTTCTGCCGGGCCTTTTCCGAGTATTTCATCACCGAAGCCGGGCAGAACGACGGCCTGGTGGGACGCTTCAGCTCGCACCTGGGCAAGGTCATTCGCTCTGACTATCCACTGGACCACATGGACGCCATCAACCAGACAGCCGGTTGCAGCCGCAAGGGTACAGACCCGGTGGAGCTTTACGTGCGCCACGCCGAACGCCTGCGCAAAGCCGGCCTTTGATCGACAGACTCAAGGTTTTGACGCATTTTTGACAACAACCGGTCAGTGATTCCGGTAGGCTCAACACCTTTAAAGCTATTGAAAGGAATTTTACCCATGGCCAAAGCCACTGCCCGCCACATCCTGGTTTCCAGCGAAGAGAAGTGCAACGAACTCAAGGCTCAGATCGAAGCCGGCGCCGATTTCGCTGAAGTCGCCAAAGCCAACTCCTCGTGCCCGTCCAGCCGTCAGGGCGGCGACCTGGGTTCGTTCGGTCCAGGCCAGATGGTCAAGGAATTCGACACCGTGGTATTCAGCGCCCCGATCAATGTGGTGCAGGGTCCGGTCAAGACCCAGTTCGGCTATCACCTGCTGGAAGTGACCAGCCGCCAGGACTGATCCCGGCTTATCGACATAACGGCCCGCCCTTCGGTGGGCCGTTGTGTTTGTGTCAGGCCAAGGGGCTAGCGATCAAGGCGTAGCTCGCGTACAAATCGTGGTCATCTATCACCCGGCTTTAAGGCTGACAATGCGACTGGCGTTCCCTTCACTGCTGTTCAATGCCGTGGTCCTGCTGACAGGTGCCGCCGGTGTGGATGCCACACCGCAACATGCCCTGACGGTGTATGGCGAACCGGCCAAGTACCCCCAGGGCTTCAGCCACTTCGCCTATACCAATCCCCAGGCCCCCAAAGGCGGCACCATGCGCCGCTCGGCCATCGAGATCGGCCATTTCGACCACGTCCTGCCCTACATCGACAAAGGCATCGGCGTCAGCCAGATCGATGGAATGCTGTATTCGCCGCTGGCTCAGCGCTCGCTGGACGAGCCCTACACCGTCTATGGCCTGGTGGCGCAGAAGATGGAACGCGCCGACGATGGCCTGTCCTTGCGCTTCTACCTCAATCCCAAGGCCCGGTTTGCCGATGGCAAGCCCATCACCGCCGAGGACGTGCGCTACACCTTCGAGCTGTTGATGACCCAGGGCAGCCTGCGGTATCGCACCCAGTTCGCCGCCGTCAAAGGCGTCGAAGTGGAATCCGAGCGCACCGTTCGCTTCGACTTCAAGAACAACGAAAACCGTACCCTGCCTCTGGACATCGCCACACTGCCGGTCTTTCCCGAGCACTGGTGGAAAACCCGCGACTTTGCCAGTGGAGGTGGCTACGAAGCCCCGCTGGGCAGTGGCCCCTATCGGGTGGGCCGGATCGACTCGGGACGCAGCATCACCTTCGAGCGCAACCCCGACTGGTGGGGCAAGGACCTGCCGGTCAGTCGCGGGCTCTACAATTTCGACCATTTCAGCATCGAGTATTTCGGCGATACCGATGTGGCGCGGCAGGTCTTGCGTGGCGGCGCTTATGACTACAATCGCGAGTTCTCCGCCACCGGTTATTCCATCGGCTATGACAGCCCGGCCCTGCATGACGGTCGCCTGCAAAAGGCCCACCTGGCCACCGAGGCTCCCCAAACGGCCCAAGGCTTCGTGTTCAACCTGCAAAAACCGCAGTTCCAGGATCGGCGTGTCCGCCAAGCCCTGGCCATGCTCTGGGATTTCGAGTGGAGCAACCGCCAGATGATGCGCAACCTCTATGTGCGCCAGCAGAGTTTTTTCTCCAACACCGACCTAGCCGCCCGGCAACTGCCCGATGCCGACGAACTGGCGATTCTCGAACCGTTACGCGGCAAAGTCCCAGAGGAAGTCTTCAGCCAAGTCTTCCACGCACCGAAAACCGACGGCAGCGGCGTGATCCGTGACAAACAACTGCAAGCCCTGGCGCTGCTGCAACAGGCCGGCTGGAAACCCGACGGCGACCGCCTGGTCAATGCCGAGGGGGAAGCGCTGAGCTTCACGTTCCTGATCAGCCAGAACGGCCTCGACCGGCTGTTGCTGCCCTACAAGCGCACCCTGGCACAGATCGGCATCGACATGAGCATCCGGCGCATCGACGCCTCCCAATACGTCAATCGCCTGATGAGTCGCGACTACGACATGATCATCACCGGCTATCCCGTCAGCACTTCGCCGGGCATGGAGCTCTACAACTATTTCGGCTCGGCGGCGGCCAACGATCCGGGCGCCAACAATTACATGGCCTTGCAGAATCCGGCCGTCGATGCCCTGATCGACGGGCTGGTCAAAGCCACCACCCAGCGCGACATGCTCCGCCATGCCCACGCCCTCGACCGGGTGCTGCAATGGAATTACTACTGGATCCCCAACTACTACCCGCCGGGCAGTTCGACCGTCTGGTGGAACCGCTTTGGCAGACCCAAAGTGCAGGCCAGCAATGACGAAGCCATCGAGAGCTGGTGGGAAATGAGCACCACACCGCTGACCAACGAGCAAATGGCCGCCGAACGCCTCAAACGCGGCTCCCCTGGAGGGCGGCATTGATGTGGGCCTATATCGCGCGGCGCTTGCTGCTGATCATTCCGACGCTGGTCATCATCCTGTTGGTGAACTTCGTCATCGTGCAGGCCGCTCCGGGCGGGCCGGTGGAACAGGCCATCGCCCAACTGCAAGGCATCGGCGGCGCCAGCGTCGGCAGTTCGGGCACTGCCATGACCGGCAGTTCGCGAGCCAGTCGCGGCCTCGATCCACAGCTGATCAAGGACATCGAAAAACAATACGGCTTCGACAAACCGGCCCACGAGCGTTTGTGGCTGATGCTCAGCAGCTACGCCCGAATGGACTTTGGCAAGAGCTTCTTTCGCGGCGCCACGGTGACCGACCTGATCCTGGAGAAGATGCCGGTGACCATTTCCCTCGGGCTCTGGGCCACGCTGATCACCTACCTGGTGTCGATTCCCCTGGGCATCCGCAAGGCGGTGCGCCATGGCTCGGCCTTCGATGTGTGGAGCAGCACGGCGATCATCATCGGCTACGCCATGCCGGCATTTCTGTTCGCCATGTTCCTGATCGTGATGTTTGCCGGCGGCACGTCGTTGAACTGGTTTCCGGTGCGCGGGCTGGTGTCTGACAACTTCGAGTCGCTGTCGACACTGGGCAAGATCACCGATTATTTCTGGCACCTGGTCCTGCCGGTCACTTCGCTGGTGATTGGCGGTTTCGCCACCTTGACGATCCTGACCAAGAACTCGTTCCTCAACGAAATCACCCGCCAGTACGTGGTCACCGCGCGAGCCAAGGGTATGAGCGAACGACGCGTGCTGTATGGCCATGTGTTCCGCAATGCGATGCTGCTGGTGGTGTCAGGGATTCCCCAGGCGTTCATCAGCGTGTTTTTCGCCGGCTCCTTGCTGATCGAGGTGATCTTCTCCCTCGATGGCCTGGGACGCATGAGCTATGAAGCCGCGGTGTCCCGGGACTATCCGGTGGTGTTCGGTTCGCTGTTCATCTTCACGCTGTTCGGCTTGCTGATCAAACTCATCGGCGACCTGTGCTACACCCTGGTGGACCCGCGTATCGACTTCGCCGCGAGGAACGCCTGATGTTCAAGTTGTCACCCTTGGGCCGCCGGCGTTTTGAGCGTTTCAAGAAGAATCGCCGGGGTTGGTGGTCGCTGTGGCTGTTCATCGGCCTGTTCATGCTGACCCTGGGCGGCGAATTGATCGCCAACGACAAGCCGTTGCTGGTGAGTTACCAGGGGTCGCTGTATTTCCCAGTGTTCAAGCGCTACACCGAACAGGAGTTTGGCGGGCAGTTGCCGTTCCAGGCCGATTACCGCAGCAGCTACGTGCAGGATCTGATCCACAAGGACGGCGGCTGGCTGTTGTTCCCGCCGATCCCGTTCAGCGACGACACACCCAACTACGACCTGAACCAGCCGACCCCAAGCCCGCCCTCGTCGGTGAACTGGCTGGGCACCGATGATCAGGCCCGGGACGTGCTGGCCCGGGTGATCTTCGGGGCACGGGTGTCGATTCTGTTCGCCTTGGCCCTGACGGCCATCAGCGCGCTGATCGGCATCAGCGCCGGTGCTTTGCAGGGGTATTACGGCGGCTGGGTGGACCTGCTGGGGCAACGCCTGCTGGAAGTCTGGTCCGGGCTGCCGGTGCTCTATCTGCTGATCATTCTGTCCGGCTTCGTCGAGCCGAATTTCTGGTGGCTGCTGGGAATCATGGCGCTGTTTTCCTGGCTGGCCCTGGTGGATGTGGTGCGCGCCGAGTTCCTGCGCGGGCGCAACCTTGAATACGTCAAGGCCGCCAGAGCCCTGGGCCTGTCCGACCGCAAGGTGATCGTGCGGCATATCCTGCCCAACGCGATGAACGCCACCCTGAGTTATCTGCCGTTCATCCTCACCGGGGCGATTTCCACCCTCACCGCCCTGGACTTCCTCGGCTTCGGCATGCCGGCGGGCAGCGCGTCGCTGGGCGAGTTGATCGGCCAGGGCAAACAGAACCTGCAAGCGCCGTGGCTGGGCCTGACGGCGTTCTTCACCCTGGCGCTGATTCTTTCTCTGCTGGTGTTCATTGGCGAGGCGTTGCGCGATGCATTCGACCCCCGATCCTGATCCACGGCCATGAAGCGGAACCCTGAGATGAGCGACAACCTGATCGAAATCCGCGACTTGAGCGTGGCCTTCAACGACCAAACCGTGGTGCGCAACCTGTGCCTGGATATCCGCCCCGGCGAATGCCTGGCCCTGGTGGGCGAGTCAGGCTCCGGCAAGTCGGTAACGGCCCATTCGATCCTGCAACTGCTGCCGCAAACCGGCAGCCGTACCACCGGCAGCATCCGCTATCGCGGCCAGGAACTGGTGGGCGCCGAGGCCAGGGTCCTGCGCGAACTGCGCGGAGACCGGATCGCGATGATCTTCCAGGAACCCATGACCTCGCTGAACCCGCTGCACAGCGTCGAAAAGCAGATTGGCGAAACCCTCATGCTGCACAAGGGCCTGGGCGGCAAGGCCGCGCGCCAGCGCATTCTGGAGTTGCTGGCCCTGGTGGGCATCCAGAAACCCATCGAACGCCTCAAGGCCTACCCGCATCAACTCTCCGGCGGCCAACGACAGCGGGTGATGATTGCCATGGCCCTGGCCTGCGAACCGGAACTGTTGATTGCCGACGAACCGACCACCGCGCTCGACGTGACGGTGCAGCGCAAGATTCTGCTGCTGCTCAAGTCCCTGCAGCAACGACTCGGCATGTCACTGCTGCTGATCAGCCACGACCTGAACCTGGTGCGCAGCATCGCGCAACGGGTCTGCGTGATGAAGGCCGGGGAAATCGTCGAACAGGCGCCGTGCGAAACGCTCTTCAGCGCGCCGAAACATCCCTACAGCTGCGAGTTGCTGCACGCCGAACCGGAAGGCGAAGCCCTGCCCCGTGACGAACGCGAAGACGTCTTGCAAGTGCAGGATCTGCGCGTCAGCTTTGCCCTGGGCGGCGGGCTGTTCCGGCGCAAGGAATACCTGCGCGCCGTGGACGGCATCAGCCTGACGATCCAGCGCGGCAAGACCCTGGGGATCGTCGGTGAATCCGGTTCCGGCAAATCCACCCTCGGCCAGGCGATCCTGCGACTGATCGAATCCGAAGGCAGCATCCGCTTCCAGGGACAAGCCCTCGATCATCTGTCGCAGAAAGACCTGCGACCGTGGCGCAAGCAGATGCAGGTGGTGTTCCAGGACCCGTTCGGCAGCCTCAGCCCTCGCATGTCGGTGCAGCAGATCATCAGTGAAGGCCTTGAGGTCCACAGCTCGTCCAGTTCCGAGCAGTGTGAAGCGCAGGTGATCCAGGCGCTGCAGGAAGTCGGCCTCGACCCGCAGAGCCGCCACCGCTACCCCCACGAATTCTCCGGTGGCCAGCGCCAACGCATCGCCATCGCCCGGGCATTGGTGCTCAAGCCGGCCCTGATTCTGCTGGACGAACCGACCTCAGCCCTGGACCGCACCGTGCAAAAGCAAGTGGTCGCCCTGCTCCGCCAGCTTCAGGAAAAGCATGGCCTGACTTACCTGTTCATCAGCCATGATCTGGCAGTGGTCCGCGCCCTGGCCCACGACATGATCGTGATCAAGGACGGTAAAGTGGTGGAGCACGGCGCCAGCCATGAGGTGTTCGACTCGCCCCAGCATCCCTACACCAAGGAGCTGTTGGCGGCGGCTCAACCGCAGTAATCCCGGGCTCGCTCAGGCGCCACGTCGTTGATCCAGCGCTTGAGCGAACTCACCCATCACCTCCACCACCTGCTGCGCGCCTCGATGAATATCCAGAATGACAGTGCCGGCCTGGTTAGCCAGTTTCACCCCCTGCTCTGCCTTGAGCGTGCTCGATTGCATGCTACTCACCGCTTGCCTGGCCAATTCACGGTTCTTGGCGACGACTTGAGTAATGGCCACAGTTGACTGACTTGTACGTCGCGCCAGATTGCGCACCTCATCGGCCACCACCGCGAAACCGCGTCCCTGCTCCCCGGCGCGAGCCGCTTCGATGGCGGCATTGAGCGCAAGCAGATTGGTCTGTTCGGCAATGCCCCGGATGGCATCGACGATGCTGCCGATTTCTTCGGACTGCGCGCTCAGGGCACCTATCCCGGCTGACACCTGCTGAAGCTCATCGGCGATGCTTTGCACCACCGTAACGGTTTGCTGAACCACACACGTGCCGAGCCGGGTTTGCTCATCGGTCTGCCGGGACGTCTCGAAAGCAAGTCCGGCGGCTTTTGATTCACTTTGGCGTTGCTCGACTTCGCGAGTGCTGTCAGTGGCGAACTTGACCACGCCATACAAGCGCCCCCGTGCATCGTAGAGAGGGTTGTAGGTAGCCTGCAGCCAGACAGTCGCGCCTCGATTGTCGACGCGCTCGAAAAGGCCGGTCCTGTATTCACCGCGATTGAGCCCGGCCCAGAAGCCACGATAAGCCTCACTCTGGACCTCGCTTGGTTTGCAGAAAATCCGGTGATGCTGGCCCCGAATTTCTTGCAGGCGGTACCCCATGACGTTCATGAAATTCTCGTTGGCATTCACGACCTGACCGCTCAGATCAAATTCGATAACCGCCATGGAACGGTCGATCGCTTGCATGAAACTGGTTTCGGCCTGGGCGCGCAACACCCGCTCGTTGATATCGCGAACAATCAGGATGATGCGCTGCACCTTTGCATGGTGATCCAGCACAGGGACGTAGCTTGCGTGCACCCACAGCCAGCTTCCATCACGCCGCAAATGCAGAAACTGGCTGTCGGCTGGAGAACCCTGCCCCAACTGCCGCCATAACGCCGAGCATTCGGCACTGCGTGAATAGGCAGGCTCACAAAACATCGAATGATGCTGACCGAGGGTTTCGCTGAGTGAATACCCCATCATTTTCAAAAAAACCGGGCTGACGTCGAGCACCTCGCCCGTCGGGGTGAACTCGATGATCGCCATGCATTGCTGCAAGGCCGTCCGTTCGGCTTCGAGAAAAGCCTGCCTGGCCTGGATTTCGTGCAAGGCGTCCTGATGCTTGCGAGTACGAATGAACATGGGTGGCGCTCCCGGAGGCGTGAATGCGTGGCTGTAGCCACACGAAGGCAGAGATGCCATCGCTAGGTAGCTGCATTAAGCCACTATCGCAGGAAAACTTGTACAACTTTATTATTATGTATAACTATCAGAAGTCATACGGATCTCTATGGCACAGCCCAAGACATTCAGCACCAGCCCATTTTCCAATGCTTGCTGTCGCGCAACTCGCGCCAGTCGAGCAACGTCACACGAGCGCTGTATACAGCCTCAAGCTCAATCTGAATGGGTGTCCCCTCCTCATCACAGAGCAGCTTGGTGACGAGAAAATGCTTTTCCCGATCAGTCGGCGCACAGGCCGTCCATTTGGAGAGCTGCAGCTTGCGAGGGTTGAATTTATTCATGAGCGCTCTCAGAAAAATGTACATATTAGTGAAAACTGTACAAGTTTATCAGACTGCCCACCACTGAGCAGATCCACTAAGGCTTAGGGTTTGCCATTGATACGCCACGGCAAAGGATGCGGGCGGAGTAGTGCTCGGCCGGCCCCTCCCGGCATAATGCCGCTCTTTGGCAACCCCTTTGATCGGAGGATGCCGGCAAATCCCACCTTCTGGAAATGCCCGATGAACCCCACCGAAAGCCTCAAGGATTACAAGCGCGTGCGCACGCTGGCGATCCGTTCGTTGTTCGAGATCATCGAACAGTCCAGCGAAGGCACGGTGATTGTCGACCGTGACGCGAACATCGTCTGGATGAACGAACGCTACGCCCGGCGCTTCGGCCTGAACTCAGCGCAAGAAGCCATCGGCCGGGCGTGCGAGAGCGTGATCCCCAGCAGCCTGCTGCGCGAAGTGGTACGTACTGGCCGACCGATTCTGTTGGACATGCAGGACACGCCCAAGGAGCCGCTGGTGGTGATGCGCCTGCCGATCCACGACAGCGCGGGCGCGGTGATCGGCGCCATCGGTTTTGCCCTGTTCGATGAATTGCGTAGTCTGTCGCCGATGCTCAAGCGCTACCTGAGCATGCAGGAGGAACTGGCCTCCACCCGCTCGCTGTTGCGGGCACGGCAGACTCGGTACAACTTCGCCCACTTCATCGGCACCAGCAGCGCCAGCCTGGAGGTCAAGCGTCGTGCCCGGCGCAGCGCCAGCGCCGATTCGCCGGTGCTGTTGCTCGGCGAAACCGGGACCGGCAAGGAACTGCTGGCCCAGGCAATCCACGGTGCTTCGCCGAGGGCGCACAAGGCGTTCGTCAGCATCAACAGCGCGGCGATCCCGGAGGCCCTGCTGGAAGCCGAGTTTTTCGGCACCGCCCCGGGCGCCTTCACCGGCGCCGACCGCAAAGGCCGCGCCGGCAAGCTGCAGATCGCCCAGGGCGGCACACTGTTCCTGGACGAAATTGGCGACATGCCACTGCCGCTGCAAAGCAAACTGCTGCGGGTCTTGCAGGAAAAAGAATACGAACCCGTGGGCTCCAACGAGGTGCTGCAAAGCGACGTGCGGATCATCGCTGCCACGTCCATGGATCTGGAAGCGGCGATCAAACGCGGAGAATTTCGCGCCGACCTGTATTACCGCCTCAATGTGTTGCCGATCCAGGTCCCGCCGCTGCGCGAACGCCTGGATGATTTGCCGGCCCTGAGCGAGGCGATCCTCGAAGAACTGCGCAGCCAGCACGAACTGAACCACGACGCACTCGACCTGCTGGGGCAACACGCCTGGCCGGGCAACATCCGGGAGTTGCGCAATGTGCTGGAACGAACCGCGCTGCTCAGCGACGACCTGCTGCTCACTGCCGCCGATATTCGAGCGGCCATTGGGACTTTCACGCCGGTCACCCGTGCGTTGAATCCACATCAGGAGCCGCTGCCGCAAGAAACCTTCAGCCAGGCCCGGGCACGATTCGACCGCCACTTGATCGAAACCACCCTCGCGCAATGCGGCGGCAAGGTAGTTGAAGCGGCTGAGCGGTTGGGGCTGGGGAGGTCGACCTTGTATAAGAAAATGGTGGCGCTGGGGATTGCCGAGTCTCAATAAAGAGACGCATATCTCTAGATATAGACAGCTCCTTTTGAGCGCTTCGCGCTCATCGCGAGCAGGCTCGCTCCCACAGTGGACCGTACTTTCCTGACGAACTCGGTCAACCTGTGGGAGCGAGCCTGCTCGCGATGAGGCCAGCACAGCCCCTGAAAATCTCAAAACAGAGACAAAACTCTCGAGCCACCCTCACCAAAATCAATAATTCTCTTATATTTCAATAAATTACATACCTGGCACAAATCTCGCTAAAGCCCTCCCCACCGCTTCACCACAAAAATAACAATCCAGGAGACACACCATGAGTGTGATCATTGCCTTGGCAGCCCTCACGCTGCTGATGGTGGCCGCCTACCGTGGCTACAGCGTTATCCTTTTTGCCCCCATCGCCGCCCTCGGCGCCGTCCTGCTCACTGACCCTTCCGCCGTCGCGCCGGCTTTCACCGGGGTGTTCATGGAGAAGATGGTCGGCTTCATCAAACTGTATTTCCCGGTGTTCCTGCTCGGCGCGGTGTTCGGCAAACTGATCGAGCTGTCGGGTTTCTCCCGCTCTATCGTCGCGGCGGCGATTCGCCTGCTGGGCACGCGCCAGGCCATGTTGGTGATCGTGCTGGTCTGCGCCTTGCTGACCTATGGCGGCGTGTCGCTGTTCGTCGTGGTGTTCGCGGTGTATCCGTTCGCCGCCGAGATGTTCCGCCAGAGCAATATTCCCAAGCGGCTGATCCCGGCCACCATTGCCCTTGGCGCGTTCTCGTTCACCATGGACGCTCTGCCCGGCACGCCGCAGATCCAGAACATCATCCCCAGCACCTTCTTCAACACCACCGCCTGGGCCGCGCCCTGGCTGGGTGTGATCGGCACGATCTTCGTGTTCAGCTTCGGCATGCTGTTCCTGCAACGCCAGCGCAACAAGGCCCAGCGCCTAGGCGAAGGCTACGGCACCGAACTGCGCAACGAGCCGGAGACTGCCGAAGACATCAAACTGCCCAATCCCTGGCTCGCCATTTCGCCGCTGTTGGCGGTCGGGATCATGAACCTGCTGTTCACCCAGTGGATTCCCCAGTGGTATGGCAAGACCCACAGCCTGGCGCTGCCGGGCATGACCACACCCGTGACCAGCGACATCGCCAAGCTCACCGCGATCTGGGCCGTGCAGGCCGCGTTGCTGGTGGGCATTGTCCTGGTGCTGCTGTTCGCCTTCAGCACCATTCGCAGCAAGCTGGCCGAAGGCAGCAAGAGCGCGGTGGGCGGTGCGCTGCTGGCGGCAATGAACACCGCTTCGGAATACGGTTTTGGCGCGGTCATCGCGTCCTTGCCGGGTTTTCTGGTGCTGGCCGACTGGCTCAAGAACATCCCCAATCCACTGGTCAATGAAGCCGTGACCGTGACGCTGCTGGCGGGCATCACCGGTTCAGCCTCGGGCGGCATGAGCATCGCCCTGGCGGCGATGTCCGAAACGTTCATCAGCGCCGCCAACGCCGCCAACATTCCTCTGGAAGTGCTGCACCGGGTCGCGTCCATGGCCAGCGGCGGCATGGACACCCTGCCCCACAACGGCGCGGTGATCACCCTGCTGGCGGTGACCGGTCTGACCCACCGTGAAGCCTACAAAGACATTTTCTGCATTACGCTGATCAAGACCCTCGCGGTGTTCTTCGTGATCGCTGTGTTCTACGCCACTGGCATTGTGTGAGGCTCCCCATGACAACCCCTCTTTCGGGCAAGACCGCCCTGGTCACCGGCTCTACCAGCGGCATCGGCCTGGGCATCGCCCTGAGCCTTGCCAAGGCCGGCGCCAACCTGATCCTCAACGGCTTCGGCGATGCCTCGACGGTGATCGCCGAGGTGAAACAGTTCGGCGGCAAGGTCGGCCATCATCCGGCCGATGTCAGTGATCCGGCGCAGATCGCCGACATGCTCGCTTACGCCGAACGGGAGTTCGGCGGCGTGGACATTCTGGTGAACAACGCCGGTATCCAGCATGTGGCCGCCGTGGAAGATTTTCCGGTGGAGCGCTGGGACTCGATCATCGCCATCAACCTGTCCTCGGTGTTCCATGCCACGCGCTTGAGCCTGCCGGGCATGCGCGCCAAGGGCTGGGGGCGGATCATCAACATTGCCTCGGTGCACGGCCAGGTCGGCTCGGTGGGCAAGGCCGCCTACGTCGCAGCCAAACACGGGGTGATCGGTCTGACCAAAGTGGTCGGCCTGGAAACCGCCACCAGTAACGTGACGTGCAACGCCATCTGCCCTGGCTGGGTGCTGACACCGCTGGTGCAGAAACAGATCGACGACCGCATTGCCACGGGCATCGACCCGCAACAGGCACAGCATGACCTGCTGGCCGAAAAACAGCCTTCCCTGGAATTCGTCACCCCGCCGCAACTGGGGGAACTGGTGCTGTTTCTGTGCAGCGAAGCCGGCAGCCAGGTACGTGGCGCGGCGTGGAATATTGATGGTGGGTGGCTGGCTCAGTAAATTTCTTGCGATCCCTTGTGGCGAGGGGATTTATCTGTGGGAGCAAGGCTTGCCCGCGATGGCCGCACCGCGGTTTAACAGCTAAACCGCGTTTTCGTTCATCGCGGGCAAGCCTTGCTCCCACAAGTCGGGGATAAATCCCCTCGCCACAAGATTGGGTCGCTCTATAGTTTGTGTGTACATAAAAGAAAAAGAGGCACCCCATGTCCGACATCCTCTGGCAACCCACCCCCGATCGCATCGCCCAGTCACGCATGGACGCCTTTCGCCGGTTCATCAACGAACGGCATCAGCTGCAACTGAGCGATTATCCGGCGCTGCACGCCTGGAGCATCGACCAGCGTGAAGCCTTCTGGCAGGCCATCGTCGACTTCTTCGAGATCCGTTTTCACCAGGCGCCCAGCGATGTGCTGGTCGAAGGTGAGCAAATGCCCAGCGCCCGGTGGTTTCCCGGGGCGACACTGAATTTTGCCGAACACCTGCTGCGCCGGCGCGATGACGCCGTGGCCGTGGTTGCCCTCGACGAAAGTGGCGGGCAAGAACAACTGACCTGGGCCGAACTTGCCGCCCACGTCGCTGGCCTGCAAAAAAGCCTGCAAGCGGCAGGTGTGAGCAAGGGCGACCGGGTAGCCGCGTGCATGCCCAACACCTGGCAGACCCTGGCGGGCATGCTCGCCACCACCAGCCTGGGGGCGATCTGGTCGTGCTCCTCGCCTGACTTCGGCACCCACGGGGTCATCGACCGGTTCGGCCAGATCGAGCCCAAGGTGCTGATTACCTGCGCCGGTTACCGCTACGCCGGCAAGGTCATCGACCAGCGAGCCAAGGTCAACGAAATCCTCGAGCGCCTGCCTTCGCTGCAGCAATTGATCATCCTGCCCTATGCATGCCCTGACGCCCGCGTCGAAGACTTCAAGACAACGGCCAGCGTCGCGTTGTGGAGCGACTTCTACCGCTGTGGCGGCGAACCGGCGTTCGTTGACGTGCCGTTCGATCATCCGCTGTACATCCTCTATTCCAGTGGCACCACCGGCGTGCCGAAGTGCATCGTCCACAGCACCGGCGGCGTGTTGCTGCAACACCTCAAGGAACATGGCCTGCATGTGGACCTTGGCCCCGAAGATCGCCTGTTCTACTACACCACGTGTGGCTGGATGATGTGGAACTGGCTGGTGTCGGCCCTCGCCGTCGGCAGTGCGGTGGTGCTCTACGACGGCTCGCCCTTTCACCCTGGCCCCGAGCGCCTGCTGGACCTGATCGACCAGCAGCGCATCAGCGTATTCGGCACCAGCCCCAAATACCTGGCGGCCCTGGAAAGCCAGGGTTTGAAACCGCGACAGACCCATGACCTGGGCAGCCTGAAAACCATCCTGTCCACCGGCTCGGCCCTGGCGCCCCATAGCTACGACTACGTGTATCGCGACTTCAAGCCCCAGGTGTGCCTGGCCTCGATGTCCGGTGGCACCGACATTGTGTCGTGCTTCGTCAATGGCAATCCGTTGTCCGCCGTTCGCCGTGGCGAGATGCAGGGCAAGAGTCTGGGCATGGCGGTGCAGGTCTGGAACGAGGCAGGCCAGGCGGTCATCGGTGAGAAAGGTGAACTGGTCTGCACCCGGCACTTCCCGGCCATGCCCATTGGCCTGTGGAATGATCCGCAGCAGGAAAAGCTAAGGGCCTCCTACTTCAGCCAGTTCCCCGGTGTGTGGGCCCAGGGGGACTACGCCGAGGAACTGCCTCACGGCGGTTTCTTGATCCACGGGCGTTCGGATGCAGTGCTCAACCCCGGTGGCGTGCGCATCGGCACGGCGGAAATCTATCGGCAGGTGGAAAAGGTCGAGCAGGTGCTGGACAGCGTTGCTATCGGCCAGCAATGGCAGGGTGATGTGCGCGTGGTACTGTTTGTGCGCCTGCGCGACGGCGTGACCCTGGATGAGGCCCTGGAGCAACAGATCCGCCAGGTGATCCGCGCCAATACCACACCGCGTCATGTGCCGGCGAAGATCCTGGCAGTCAGCGACATCCCGCGGACCATCAGCGGCAAGGTGGTGGAACTGGCGGTGCGCAACGTGGTGCATGGGCAGGTGGTGAAAAACACCGATGCCCTGGCCAATCCCGAGGCGCTGGAGCAGTTCAGGGATCGGCTGGAACTGACCACCTGAGGTTAAAGCCGTATGGGCCATCTGGCCTCATCGCGAGCGGGCTCGCTCCCACATTGGTCGGTGGTGAACACAGGATTGGCAATCACCATCGATTCCCTGTGGGAGCGAGCCTGCTCGCGATGAACGACAACGCGGTATGCCTGTGGAACCATCAATCCATCAACCCCCACTCCCCCGCCGCCGGATCGGCCGGGGGCACCGCTGCCCCCGACTCGGCATGCAACTTCAGGCGCAACCGCAGGTTGTTTGCCGAATCGGCGTTTTTCAGGGCTTCCTCCTCATCGATAGCACCCTCCACCACCAGGTTGTACAGGGCGTGATCGAAGGTTTGCATCCCGAGTTCTTCTGACTTTTCCATGATGCCCTTGAGCTCGCCGAACTCATTGCGGCGGATCAGGTCGGCCACCGTGGGCGAGCCCAGCATGACCTCCACCGCGGCCCGGCGCTGGCCGGTGCGAGTGCGCACCAGGCGTTGCGACACGAACGCCTTGAGGTTGTTGCCCAGATCATTGAGCAGCTGCGGCCGGCGTTCTTCCGGGAAGAAATTGATCACCCGGTCCAGCGCCTGGTTGGCATTGTGAGCATGCAGGGTGGAAATCACCAGGTGCCCGGTGTCGGCGAAGGCCAGGGCATGTTCCATGGTTTCGCGATCACGAATTTCGCCGATCAGTACCACGTCTGGTGCCTGGCGCAAGGTGTTCTTCAGGGCGGCATGAAAGCTGCGGGTGTCGACACCGACTTCCCGTTGATTGATGATCGATTTCTTGTGTCGATGGATATACTCCACCGGATCTTCAATGGTGATGATATGGCCGCTGCTGTTGCGATTACGGTAATCGATCAGCGCCGCCAGGGAAGTCGACTTGCCCGACCCTGTCGCGCCGACGAACAGCATCAGCCCCTGTTTCTGCATGATGGTGTCCAGCAACACATTTGGCAGTTTCAGGTCCTCGAACCGAGGGATGTCGAGCTTGACGTTGCGGATCACCATGGACACGTCATTGCGCTGCTTGAAGATATTGACGCGAAACCGCCCGACCCCAGCCAGGGAGATAGCCAGGTTCATTTCCAGTTCTCGATCGAACTCAAGCCGCTGTTCGGCGTCCATCAAAGACTCGGCGAGCCCGGCGATGTCGCCCACCTTGAAGGGCTGGTTGCTCAAGGGTTTGAGCACCCCCTCGAAACGCGCGCACGGCGGCGCACCGGTGGACATATAGAGGTCGGAGCCATCCTGGCTCGCCAGGATGCGTAACAAGGGATCGATTTCCATGGCCTGATTGACTTCCGCGAGACTTCAATGAAACAAGCTGACCCGATGAGCAAACTTTTCAGACCAACCCGCGCTTACCTTCTTCAGAGGATAGTAGACACCGTGGCTGCGACACGATTTGCAGGGTTTGCGTGATGAACGCAACACCCACCGGCATTGACATACAAAGCCTGTTCGCCCGACGTGACTGGGCCAACAGCCCGCTGGGCACTGCCCAAACCTGGCCCCAGAGCCTGCGTACCGCCCTGGACATCGTGCTCCACTCGCCGCTGCCGATGTCCCTGCTGTGGGGGCCACAGCTGATTCATTTCTACAACGACGCCTTTACCCGCCTGACGGGCGACAAACACCCCCAGGCGTTCGGCCAGCCGACCCATTCAGCATGGCCCGAACTCAAAGACCTGAGCGGGCCGATTTATCACCGCGTGTTGCAAGGCCACGGGTACACCTGTCGCGATCAGCAATGGCGAGTGCCCTTCGCCGGCCGCCTCTGCGATGTCTGGCTGGACCTGACCTACAGCCCCGTGCGCGATGAAGACGGCGCCGTGGCCGGTATTCTGGTCACAGCCATCGAGACCGGTGAACGACGACGCCTGGCCCTGGAGTTCGAGCGACGCTCAGAGGCCAGTCTCAAGGCCCAGCAGGAAAGCGAGGAACGCCTGCAACTGGCCCTGGCCGCTGCCGATACGCTAGGCACCTGGGATTGGGACATCAGCGAAGACCGCTTTGTTGCCGACGAGCACTTCGCGGTGCTGCATGGCGTCGACCCGAACCTGTCGCGCCAGTTGCCCATCAGCGCTTACCTTGAAGGCGTGCATCCCCAAGACCGGGCCATGGTCACCCGCAGCATCAAGCATTGCATCACCCACAGCACTGAATACGCCGAGGAGTACCGTCTCCTGCGGCCTGACGGCGAACTGCGCTGGGTGTTCGTGCGCGGTCGGTGCTACAAGGATCGCCATGGCCGGCCCAAACGCTTTCTCGGCGCGGCCCTGGACCTGACCGATCGCAAGCGTACCGAGCAGGCCCTGCGCCAGAGCCAGACCGAACTGCAACTGATCATCAACGCCATGCCGATCCTTATCAGCTATGTGGACCGGGAAGAACGTTTTCGCCTCAACAACAGCGCCTATCTGGATTGGTATGGCCTGACGCCCCAAGAGCTATATGGCAAGACCATTCGCGAAGTGCTCGGCGATTCAGCCTACGCCGCCCGCGCCGAGCAGATCGCCGACGCCCTGGCAGGCAAGCCGTGCAGCTTCACCGTGCAATCGGATCACCGCGACGGCCGTCCCCGCCATGCCTTGATCAACTACCTGCCGCGCCGTGGGGCCGATGGTGCGGTGAACGGTTTCTACATCTTTGTGATCGACGAGACCGAGCGCAAGAAAACCGAAGAGGCCCTGCGCAACCTCAACGAAACGCTCGAAGAACGCGTCATCGCCCGCACCCAGCAACTGGCTGAAGCCAACCACCGCCTGCAAAACGAGATGTTCGAACGCGAACGTGCCGAGGAGGCGCTGCGACACGCCCAGAAAATGGAGGCCGTGGGCCAACTCACTGGCGGCATTGCCCATGACTTCAACAACATGCTCACCGGCATTCTCGGCAGTCTCGACCTGATGCAGCGCTACATTGCCAGCGGTCGCACCGCCGAGATCGGTCGTTTCACCGAAGCGGCCGTGTCCTCGGCCAATCGTGCGGCGGCCCTGACCCACCGTCTGCTGGCGTTTTCCCGCCGCCAGTCGCTGGACCGCAAACCGCTGGACCCCAATGACCTGGTGCGTTCACTTGAAGACTTGCTGAGCCGAACCACCGGCGATCACATCGTGCTGCGCCTGCAGTTGGCCGATGAACTGTGGCCGGTCAGCACCGATGCCAGCCAGCTGGAAAACGCCCTGCTCAACCTGGTGATCAACGCTCGGGACGCCATGCCTGAGGGTGGCGAATTGACCATCGAAACCGCCAACGTCTACCTCGACGGGAATGACCTCAGTGCCCTGGAACCGGTCAAGGCCGGTGACTACGTGATGATTGCCGTCAGCGACAATGGCAGCGGCATGACCCCATCCGTGCTGGCCAAGGCCTTTGATCCGTTCTTCACCACCAAACCCATCGGCCAGGGCACCGGTTTGGGCTTGTCGATGATCTACGGGTTTGCCCAACAGTCGGGTGGCCTGCTGAGCCTGGACAGTGTGCCGGACCAGGGCACGCGGGTGCAGTTGTACCTGCCGCGGCTGTACGTCGCGTCTGTCCAGCAGACTGCGGCGCCGGTAGCGCTGGATGCACCGGCCGCCGTCGCCGGTGAAACCGTGTTGCTGGTCGAAGACGAACCGGCCGTGCGCATGCTGGTGCTCGATCTGCTCGACGCCCTGGGTTACACCACCCTTCAAGCCCAGGACGCCAAGGCTGCCCTTGGGCTACTGGAGTCCAGCCAGCGCATCGACTTGCTGGTGACCGATGTCGGCCTGCCAGGCATGAATGGCCGGCAACTGGCGGAAATCGCCCGCCAGCATCGGCCCGATCTGAAGGTGCTGTTCATGACCGGTTATGCGCAGAAGGCCACCGAGCGCCAGGGCTTTCTCGAGCAGGGCATGGATATGGTTGCCAAGCCCTTCAGCCTCGATCTGCTGGCGAACAAGATTCGGACGATGATCAACCATGGCGCCTGACTTGAGGCATAATCGCCGCCCCGTCGCACCGTTCAGGTCACTGCTGCAATGAAAGCCCAAGCCCGCCATATCCTGGTGAAAACCGCCGAAGAAGCCGAACAGCTCAAGCAACGCATCGCCAAAGGCGAAGCCTTCGATGTACTGGCCAAGAAATACTCCACCTGCCCCTCGGGCAAACGCGGCGGTGATCTGGGTGAAGTGCGGCCCGGGCAGATGGTCGGTGCGATCGACGCGGTGATCTTCAAAAAGCCCCTGCGGGTGGTGCATGGGCCGATCAAGAGCAAGTTCGGCTATCACCTGGTGCAGGTGTTCTACCGGGACTAATGATCGAGCCCGCTCCCACAGGTGCTTCCCGGCCCCTTCAGTCCTTGGGCATCAACGCCCCCGGCACCTGGATGACCCGGCTCGCCAACAGATGTCCAGCCTCGGCGGCCTCCACCGGGCTGCCACCGAGCAGGCGGCTTGCCAGGTAAGCAGCACTGAATGAATCCCCCGCCGCCGTCGTGTCCACCACCCGCTCCACTCGCTGGGCCGGAATCTCGAAAGACTCACCATCACAACAGATCAGACAGGGCTCGGCACCGCGCTTGAGCACCACTTCCGACGTGCCCAACTGCGCGTACGCGGCGAACACCTCAGCGCTGTCGGCATAACCGAACAGCGCCTGCTCGTCGTCCACCGTCAGCAGCGCCAGCTCCACGTAAGGCAATACACTGCGATAGGCCGCACGGGCTGCATCCACTGATGCCCAGAGCCTTGGCCGGTAGTTATTGTCGAACACCACCTCGGCCCCGCGCCGGCGGGCCTGGATCAGGGTTTCGATGAGCTTGCCACGACCTTGCTCACCGAGCACGGCCAGGGTGATGCCGCTGAAGTACAGCACGTCGTAATCCGGCAGCGCCGCCAGAATCGGTGCGGCGGCCGGGGTGGTGAAGCAATCACGCACCGCCGCCTCGTTGCGCCAGTACAAAAACCGCCGCTCACCCGCCGCGTCGGTCTGGATGCAATACAAACCCGGCAAACGACCGGGCAGGCGCTGGACCCGATCCAGGCCGATATTTTCGGCGGCCCAACTCTGGCACATGGCATCGCTGAAACTGTCGTCGCCCAAGGCGGTAACGTAATCCACCGCGCCCTTGTCACCCAGGGCGCGGGACAGGTACACAGCGGTGTTCAGGGTGTCGCCGCCGAAGCTTTGTTGCAGACTGCCATCGGCGCGCTGCTGCAGTTCGATCATGCACTCGCCGATCAGGGCGATGCGAGGTTTTGGGTTGGGGTAGCTCATGGGCGATCCTGATATTTCGATAGTGTCTGCCAGGCCGCTATCGCGAGCAGGCTCGCTCCCACAGGGGATATTGGTGAACATAAATCCTCTGTTCACAACCGCCCCCACTGTGGGAGCGAGCCTGCTCGCGATAGCCGCGACTCGGTTTCAAGGCTAGAAACAAGTCTCCATGCTCTCGACCACCCGCAACTGCTCATCCACCAGGCACGCCACCCGCCACTTGTCGAAAGTCAGGCACGGATGCGACGTACCGAACGAGATGATGTCGCCTACCCGCAGTTCCACCCCGGTCGCCACCGTCATGAACGCATGCTGGTCCATCACCGCCGTGACCTTGCAGCCGGCCAGGTCCTGCCCCGCTATGGAGTCGGAGCCGGGTTGGTAACGCTTGAGCGGCACCGGCAGCCCGGCGTCGTAGGCCACGTCGCGTTTACCCAGGGCGATCACCGCAAAGCCCGGTTCAGGCAGCGATTGCACGTGGGCCCAGACTTCCAGGGCCGGGCGCAGACCTTCGTGCAGGTCGCTACGCCGTTCCAGCACGCAGCACTGGGCCTCTTTGTAGATGCCATGGTCATGGGCCACGTAACTGCCAGGACGCAGCACACTGAGGAAACGTCCGTGGGCGTTCCGAGCCTCGAAAGACTCGGCAATCAGGTCGTACCAGGCTGAACCCGAGGCGGTGATGATCGGCTTGTCGATGGCGAACGCACCGTTGTCCTGCAGTTGCACCGCCAGCCCCACCAGGGATGCGGCAAACGCACGGATGCCACTGATGGCGTGGTCACCATGGATCACGCCTTCGTAGCCTTCGATACCGGTCAGCGCCAGCGCCGGTTGCGCCCCGATCGCCTCGGCCAGGGCCAGCACCTCGGCCTCGGTCCGGCAGCCACACCGGCCACCCACCACACCGTATTCGATCATCACGTTCAACTTCGCACCGCGAGAGGCAAAGAACGCGCCCAGCTCGGCAACGTTGTCGGGATGGTCGACCATGCAATGGAATTCGAACGCTGGATCTGCCAGCAGATCCGCGATCAGCGCCATGTTTGGCGTGCCCACCAATTGGTTGGCCATCAGCACCCGGCGCACGCCATGGGCGTAAGCGGCACGGGTCTGCACTGCGGTGGCCAGGGTCAGTCCCCAGGCGCCGGCCTCGAGTTGGCGGCGAAACAGCGCCGGGGTCATGCTGGTCTTGCCGTGGGGCGCCAGTTCGGCACCACTGTCCGTGACGAACTTTTGCATCCAGTCAATGTTGTGCTCCAACGCTTGGCGATGCAGCACCAGCGCCGGCAGGCTGATGTCGCGCAGCAGGTGATCACCCGCTTGGGCGGCCCCCTTCTCCACGGCAGCGTTATGAATGGCAGAAGACATGTTCACACTCCTCACACAGCCGCGGCTGTCTATTCATTGATGCGACGGGCCAGGTTGTTGGCGCTTTCGATCAGCACCCGGCGGTAGTCGGCGTAGTTGTTCTTGGCGTCGGCCCGTGGGGCGACGATGCACAGGGTCGCGATGGCCACGCCATTGGCGTCTTTGACCGGCGCGGCGAAGCAGTGGGTGAAGGTGTCAGCCACACTGTCGAAGGAGAAAAATCCATCGAGCCCGGCCTGGCGGATCTCCGCGAGAAACCGCTCCAGGGGCAGGCGCTCGCCGTCCGGCAGGATGAAGTCGTCGGGGTCGATCAGGTCGACGATCTGCTGGTCACTCAGATGCGCCAGCAGCAGGCGTCCGGATGCGGTCCAGGGAATCGGCGCGTTCTCGCCGATGTCCGAGGAAATGCGAAAATGCCGCTCCCCCTCCTTCATCAGTGCCACCGTGTATTTGCGCCCGTTGAGCAGGCACATCTGGGCGGTTTCCCGGGTCTGGCTGACGATTTCCTGCAAGGCGTGATCGGCCTCGCGACTCAGGTCGAAATGCCGCAGGTGCGCCTGCCCGAGAAAGTACAACTGGCGGCCCAGATAGACGTGGCCGTCCTTGCCCACCGGCTCCAGGATGCGTCGCTCCAGCAGCGACGCCACCAGCTCGTAGACCGTGGACTTGGGACTGCCGATGCCGCTGGCGATGTCATTGGGGCGCAACGGCTGGCCGATTTCCTTGAGGAAGTCGAGGATATCGAACGCCCGGTCCAACCCTCGGGCCCGGCGTTTGATGGTGTCTTCGGTCATGTCTTGGGTTCCCATTCAATTGGCCGGGAGTTTAACCAGAGTGCTGCACCGCCTGATAGATTGCTATCGCAGGCAAGCCTTGCTCCCACAGGAGTTTGCATTGCCTTGTGGGAGCAAGGCGTGCCCGCGATGAGTCCTCAGTGACTCAGGCCTTTTTCTTGTAGGCGATGCAATCAATCTCAACCTTGCAATCAACCATCATGTTCGCTTGCACACAAGCCCTGGCAGGGGCATGTTCGGGGCTGAAGTATTCACCAAATACTTTGTTGAAACTCCAGAAATCCCGCGGATCTTCCAGCCATACGCCGCAGCGCACCACATCTTCAAGGCCGTATCCGGCTTCTTCAAGAATCGCGATCAGGTTCTTCATGGTCTGGTGGGTCTGCTCGACGATCCCGCCGACAATAATCTCGCCGTTGACCGCCGGCACCTGACCGGACACGTGCAGCCAGCCGTCGGCCTCAACGGCTCGGGCGAAGGGCCGTGGCTGACCGCCGCCTGCGGTGCTGCCGGTGCCGTAGCGCGTAATGCTCATGGGTGTTTCTCCTTGCCTGTATCAATCAGAGGTTCAATAAAATTAAAAACGGGTGTTCTTGAGAAACTCAGCCAGTCGTGGCGACTGTGGCCGTTCGAACAGTTCTTTCGGTGGGCCCTGTTCTTCGATGCGGCCCTGGTTCATGAACACGATCTTGTCGGACACCTCGAAGGCAAAACGCATTTCGTGGGTCACCAGCAGCATGGTCATGCCGTCTTCGGCCAGCCCCTTGATCACGTTCAGCACCTCACCCACCAATTCCGGGTCCAGGGCCGAGGTCACTTCGTCGAACAGCATCAGGCTGGGGTTCATGGCAATCGCCCGAGCGATCGCCACACGCTGCTGCTGACCGCCGGACAACTGACCGGGAAAATGATTGCGCCGTTCCAGCAAGCCGACCCGCTCCAGCCATTTCTCGGCCAGGGCCACGGCTTCGTCCTTGGGTAGCTTTTTCACCTTGAGCAGGCCCAGGGTGACGTTCTGCAACGCCGTCAAATGCGGGAACAGGTTGAATTGCTGGAAGGCCATGCCGGTCATGGCCCGATGCCGGGCGATGACTTTTTCCGGGTGGCGCACGCGCTTGCCGCCCACCTCGTCATAGCCGATGGCCTCGCCATCGAGCACGATCTGCCCGCCCTGGAACTCCTCAAGCATGTTCACGCAACGCAGCAACGTGGTTTTGCCCGAGCCGCTGGAGCCGATCAGGGTGACGACATTGCCGCGCTGCATGCTCAGGTCCACGCCCTTGAGCACTTCCACCGGGCCGTATTGTTTGCGCAGACCGCGAATGTCCAGCAGCGGTTGAGCATTGGTAGAGGTCGAAACATCAGTCATGGCAAGGCCACCCGCTTTTCAATGTGCCGCCCGAGCAATTCGATGGCGTAGTTGATGATGAAAAAGAGAAAACCGGCGAACAGGTAAAACTCCAGGGTCATGAAGGTCCGGGCGATGATCTGCTGAGTGCTGAGCAGCAGTTCGGCAACGCCGATCACCGACAACAGGGTCGAAGCCTTGACGATTTCGGTGGAGGAATTGACCCAGGTCGGCAAGATCTGCCGCAGTGCCTGGGGCAACAGCACGTAACCCAGCGCCTGGAAGAACGTCAGGCCGATGGCCTGGCTTGCCTCCATCTGCCCACGGGGCAAGGCCTGCAAGGCACCGCGCACGATCTCGGCCATATGGGAGCCGCAAAACAGTGTCAGGCCCAAGGCACCGGCCTCGAATGCGCCGATTTGCCAGCCCAGGGCCGGGGCCATGTAGAAACAGGCCAGCACCAACACAAACACCGGAGTGCCGCGAATCACGTCGACGTAGAAACGAAACGGCGCGCGCATCCAGAAGCGACCGTAAGTCAGCACCAGCCCGGCGAACAGGCCGATCAGCGTGCCTAACAAAATCGCCAGTACCGAGCACTGCACGCTGGTCAGGAACCCGGCCCACAGCGTCTCCCGGGCGACCCACAACTCATGCAACCAACTGGGGGATTCGTACATGGAACACTCCTAACGGCGAATCGCCAGACGCTGCTCGAAATAACGCAGCAGCATGGCAATGAGGTAACAGGCCGCGACATACAGGGCCGTGGTCACCAGCCAGGTTTCGATCACCCGGTAGCTCTCCACGTTGATCTTGCGGGCGTAATAAGTCAGCTCCGGCACAGCGATCGCTGCCGCCAGTGAGGTGTCCTTGAACAGTGAAATGAAGTTGTTCGACAACGCCGGCAACACGTTGCGCAGCATCACCGGCACGGTGACGTAGGCCTTCACTTGCCACTCGCCCAAACCGATGGCCAGCCCCGCTTCACGCTGGCCCTTGTGAATGCTCAACAGCCCGCCGCGGAACACTTCGGTCAGGTAGGCCCCGGCGTACAGCGAGAGAGTGATGACGAACGAGGGAATTTTGTCCAGACGAATACCCAGGCTTGGCAAGGCGAAGTAGATCAGCAGGATCAGCACCAGGATCGGCGTATTGCGGATCACCGTGACATACACCGAGGCCAGCACCCGCAACACGCGGTGCTTGCTCAGCAGCGCGAACGCCATCGCCAGGCCGATCACGCAACCGATGGCGATCGACACCAGCGCCAGGGAAAGCCCCAGGCCGAGCCCCGCCAGCAAGGTGTCGAAATCGCGCCAGACGGCGGCAAAGTTCAACTGATAATTCATGGTCGGCAGTACCTTCAACGGGGCGCCCTCAAGGGCGCCCCGGGCTCACGGGATCATTTGAATTCGACGGGGAAACCGATGGCCGGCGACGGCAGCTCGACGCCGAACCATTGCTTGAACGATGCCGCATAGGTGGGGAATTCCACGCCGGTCATGGCTTCATGCAAGGTGGTGTTGACGAAGTTCAGCCAGTCCTGGTCGCCGCGCTTGACCGCGCAGGCATAGGTTTGCGGGCTCCAGGCGTAGGCCGGGCTGCGGTAGCGACCAGGGTTCTGCACCATCAGGTACTTGACCGAAGACTGGTCGGTGGCGGCCGCATCGGCGCGGCCGGAGTTCACCGCCTGATACATCAGATCGACACTGTCGTACTGATCGACCTTGGCCTTGGGCAGCGCCTGGTGCACCAATTCCTCGGCGTAGACGTTCTGCAGCACAGCCACGGTGACGTCATCGCCGGCGGCCTTGAGGTCTTCGATTTCCTTGTACTTGCTGTTGGCCGGCAGCAGCAGGCCCACGCCTTCGCGGTAATACGGCAGGGTGAACGCCACTTGCTGGGCACGACTGGCGGTGACGGTGATGAACTGGCAGCTCATGTCGACCTTGTCGGTCAACAGGTTCGGAATGCGTGCATCGGACGACTGCACCACAAACTCGACTTTCTCCGGGTCATTGAACAGACCCTTGGCCACCATCCGTGCGATGTCGATATCAAAACCCTGCAACTTGCCATCCGCTCCCTGGAAGTGCCACGGCGCATTGGTGCTGCCCGTGCCCACGATCAATTTCCCGCGCTGCAGCACGCTATCGAGCTTGCTGTCCGCCGCCTGAGCGACACCCATGGCAGCCGTCGTGGCCGCGAAGATAAAAACACACGCTTTGAACAAGGAAGGTCGGCGATGCATGGCAAGCACTCCTGAGTCAGTTTATTCCGCTATACCGGAACTTAGTATGTAACAACGGAATAGACAGCAGAAAGTGTGCCACAGGCATGCGGTGTATGGATAAGGAAAATGGAAAACCAATAAAATCAAAAGGATGGCACGCCCAGACGTTTCAATAGGAACGCGGGCATCTGCGCAGGGACTGCTACTGTTGGCTACAGCCTCGGGTAGCAAGGCCTCAGACAGGGAGCAAGCGAGGCTTTTGTGCACCAAAACGGAGCCACGCTACTGTCAACTCTGACAGTAGCGATGCCCGGCCGTGTTGCTTATGGTGGCAAACACTCGCTCTGTCGATGAAGGGAGGCCCGCCATGAGTTCGTTCATCACTCACATCGCCTCATCGAAGGACTACCGCACGGCTCTCAAGACCTGGCGCCCGGTAGTCTTCTATTTCGGCCACCCCCACTGCTACGCCTGTAGCTGGGCCGAGCCGCTGTTTTGCAGCGTTGCCGAGACATTCAAGGATCGGGCGGTGATCTACAAATTGAGTACCAGCGAATCGCCCCGACACCCGGACGTTACCGGGACACCCACGGTGCTGTTTTATAAGGATGGGAAGTTACGCCGCAAGCTCAAGGGCGTCGGTGATCAGGCCTCGCTGACCCAGAACTTTGCCGAACACATCGGCCGAACCAAACCCAGACGGCCGCGTCGTTCGCCTCGCCGTGACTTGCACTGGTTGCACGAGCAACTGCGAACCTTGTGCACCACCCGCCGGGCACGGGAGCTTGTAAGGTTGCGAGCAACGCTTGGATAACGGCGTGTTTCTTGGAATGGCAAATAAGTACCCTGTGGGAGCGAGCCTGCTCGCGATGGCGGAGTGTCAGGCAGTGTTGTACCTTCCGTGACAGAGGTTCATGACAGCTTCCTGGCCGATAAACAGCCCCATGCCATCACTGGGTAACTTACTGCACCTAGCGTCCGCAAAACCTCACTCTGGACAACATCCGCAAATCCCCGTCGCGGTAATAATCGTCCGTCCAGCTGTCATCCACCGCCAGCGGCTTGACCTGCTTGAGCGCCAGTTTTTTCGCGAAATAGCGAAAGCGGTAATGCTCGTAGAAGCGCAGCAGCTCAAGCCCGTAGCGGTCGGCCAGGTCGGTGTCGCCCTGAATGATCAGGTAGTTCTCGTCGTTGCCGCTGCTGGCCGCGGCACTCAGGTTGTGGCTGCCGCTGATGATGGTCGGCGTGTCGCTGGTGAAGTCGGTGACGACGGCTTTGGTGTGCACCAGCAGATTGCCTTTCTGGCCTTTCATGTTTTCCCTGAGCCAGCCCTCCAGGCCGGTATTGAGCAGCGCGGTGGCGGCGAATTCGGCGGTGCGGTCGGCATGAAAGCCAGTGATGCGGCTGGTGGTGTTCTGCAGGCCGTAACGCAGCACGTCGTCGTTGGGTTGACCGAGCAAGGCATCGAGGATCCGGTCGGGCAAGGCGAAGGCCGTGACGAACAGCAGGTCCTTGCGAGCGCCATTGATGATATCGACGAAGCGATCCAGGTCGCCCTCTCCCGTACGCGGCGAGAACCCGGTGAACAATGGCTCCTCGGGGACCATGGGGTTGTTCCGGTTGATCCACTGCCGCGTGGCCCCGACGTCCTCGGGTGCGGCCCAGATCTGCTCGAACACCTGGCGATAGCTGTTGCTGACCCGCGCGTCGTCCAGCACATGAATAACGTTGGCCTGGCGGTAGACGCCGTTGGCAGTGAAATTGGTGCTGCCGCACAGTACGGCCTCGGGGTGAAATGAACCGGTGTCGTCGACCTTGCTCAGCACGATGAACTTGTCGTGGAAAATATTGTGCGTGACGCGCCCGCGCTTGTTGGCCGCCGGCAGCGCTGCCAGACTGGCTTCGTTGCGCAATGTGCCGTCGTCTCCCGGCTCAGCGTGGTACAGCACCCGTACCCGCGCCCCCCGTGCGAAAGCGGCGTTCACAGCCTCGACGATCACCGGCAGTTCATATTCATAGATGGCGACGTCCAGGGCCCAACTGGCGTTCAGGGCCCGGTCGATAAAACCGGTCAAGCGCCCTAGCAAACCGTTTTCCAGCCAGCGGCGCGGCGCGTCGGGCCAAGCATCGATGGACAGGTTTTTGTTGGCGTCGATCAGCGCATCCAGCTCGGGAAATTTGCGCTGGAAGGCCTGGCTCGCGGCCACGGCACGATTGAAGATGACCCCCTGGTTGCTTGGCTGACCATCGTCACTGGTCACTGACACCTCAAGTGATTCCCCCAGTTGCGGCGCGTCAGGGCTGCCATAGGCCAGGTGCACACGGTAGTGAATTGCCACGCCTGGGTTGATGGCGTAGTCGGCCCAGCGAAATTTCTGCAACGGTGCTTTATCGCTCGGCGTAGCGCGAAATTGCGGGAACGTGTGCACCTTGTCGGGGAAGGTCAGGCTGTTGAACAGGAACAGCCAGGGCTTGGCGCCGTGCTGCTTCTCGATGGCAAAGCCGAGCAAGCCCTTGCGCCGGGGTTCGGCCAGGTCCATGGCGAGCAATACACCGTTGGTGCCAGCGTAGGCCTTGACCCGAAAATCGTCCTGGGCGTTGGTGACGAGTACGCGCATGGTTCACTCCTGTGAGGTCTGGCTGAGCATAGAACAGCGATGCTTATTGAGCGTGCGGATCTGACACCGGGGCGATGCTATCGCGAGCAGGCTCGCTCCCACAGGGGATTCATCGATCGAGTGTTAAATGTGGGAGCGAGCCTGAACTGGCCTAATGATTTTGGACACTTCAATCGGGCGCTATGATGGCGCCCAAATCTGAGGTGTTTGGATATGCGC
>NZ_JAXUDQ010000013.1:0-2288 GCF_034555295.1 Pseudomonas sp. N-137 | reverse complement strand
AATGGGTATGCGATAGGTTTGTGTGTTGTGCGAACTTTCGGTTCATAGCGTCTTCACACACCGCAATCTGGTGCCCTGTATCGGGTCAGCAAATTGCTTGGGTGTTATATGGTCAAGCCTCACGGGCAATTAGTATGGGTTAGCTCAACGCCTCACAGCGCTTACACACCCCACCTATCAACGTCGTAGTCTTCGACGGCCCTTCAGGGGACTCAAGGTCCCAGTGAGATCTCATCTTGAGGCAAGTTTCCCGCTTAGATGCTTTCAGCGGTTATCTTTTCCGAACATAGCTACCCGGCAATGCCACTGGCGTGACAACCGGAACACCAGAGGTTCGTCCACTCCGGTCCTCTCGTACTAGGAGCAGCCCCTCTCAAATCTCAAACGTCCACGGCAGATAGGGACCGAACTGTCTCACGACGTTCTAAACCCAGCTCGCGTACCACTTTAAATGGCGAACAGCCATACCCTTGGGACCGGCTTCAGCCCCAGGATGTGATGAGCCGACATCGAGGTGCCAAACACCGCCGTCGATATGAACTCTTGGGCGGTATCAGCCTGTTATCCCCGGAGTACCTTTTATCCGTTGAGCGATGGCCCTTCCATACAGAACCACCGGATCACTAAGACCTACTTTCGTACCTGCTCGACGTGTCTGTCTCGCAGTCAAGCGCGCTTTTGCCTTTATACTCTACGACCGATTTCCGACCGGTCTGAGCGCACCTTCGTACTCCTCCGTTACTCTTTAGGAGGAGACCGCCCCAGTCAAACTACCCACCATACACTGTCCTCGATCCGGATAACGGACCTGAGTTAGAACCTCAAAGTTGCCAGGGTGGTATTTCAAGGATGGCTCCACGCGAACTGGCGTCCACGCTTCAAAGCCTCCCACCTATCCTACACAAGCAAATTCAAAGTCCAGTGCAAAGCTATAGTAAAGGTTCACGGGGTCTTTCCGTCTAGCCGCGGATACACTGCATCTTCACAGCGATTTCAATTTCACTGAGTCTCGGGTGGAGACAGCGCCGCCATCGTTACGCCATTCGTGCAGGTCGGAACTTACCCGACAAGGAATTTCGCTACCTTAGGACCGTTATAGTTACGGCCGCCGTTTACCGGGGCTTCGATCAAGAGCTTCGCGTTAGCTAACCCCATCAATTAACCTTCCGGCACCGGGCAGGCGTCACACCCTATACGTCCACTTTCGTGTTTGCAGAGTGCTGTGTTTTTAATAAACAGTCGCAGCGGCCTGGTATCTTCGACCGGCGTGGGCTTACGCAGCAAGTGCTTCACCCTCACCGGCGCACCTTCTCCCGAAGTTACGGTGCCATTTTGCCTAGTTCCTTCACCCGAGTTCTCTCAAGCGCCTTGGTATTCTCTACCCAACCACCTGTGTCGGTTTGGGGTACGGTTCCTGGTTACCTGAAGCTTAGAAGCTTTTCTTGGAAGCATGGCATCAACCACTTCGTCACCCAAAGGGTAACTCGTCATCAGCTCTCGGCCTTAAGATCCCGGATTTACCTAAGATCTCAGCCTACCACCTTAAACTTGGACAACCAACGCCAAGCTGGCCTAGCCTTCTCCGTCCCTCCATCGCAATAACCAGAAGTACAGGAATATTAACCTGTTTTCCATCGACTACGCTTTTCAGCCTCGCCTTAGGGACCGACTAACCCTGCGTCGATTAACGTTGCGCAGGAAACCTTGGTCTTTCGGCGTGGGTGTTTTTCACACCCATTGTCGTTACTCATGTCAGCATTCGCACTTCTGATACCTCCAGCAAGCTTCTCAACTCACCTTCACAGGCTTACAGAACGCTCCTCTACCGCATCACCTAAGTGATACCCGTAGCTTCGGTGTATGGTTTGAGCCCCGTTACATCTTCCGCGCAGGCCGACTCGACTAGTGAGCTATTACGCTTTCTTTAAAGGGTGGCTGCTTCTAAGCCAACCTCCTAGCTGTCTAAGCCTTCCCACATCGTTTCCCACTTAACCATAACTTTGGGACCTTAGCTGACGGTCTGGGTTGTTTCCCTTTTCACGACGGACGTTAGCACCCGCCGTGTGTCTCCCATGCTCGGCACTTGTAGGTATTCGGAGTTTGCATCGGTTTGGTAAGTCGGGATGACCCCCTAGCCGAAACAGTGCTCTACCCCCTACAGTGATACATGAGGCGCTACCTAAATAGCTTTCGAGGAGAACCAGCTATCTCCGAGCTTGATTAGCCTTTCACTCCGATCCACAGGTCATCCGCTAACTTTTCAACGGTAGTCGGTTCGGTCCTCCAGT
>NZ_JAXUDQ010000012.1:0-684 GCF_034555295.1 Pseudomonas sp. N-137 | reverse complement strand
GCAGTTCCAACCAGGAAATGGTCAACGGTTCACCGGCTGTGGGTTTGAATGTGGAAGACCAGGTTTTTTTACGTCCCACCCAGACGGAATTCGTGTTGCTGCAATTTGGGGATTTGCTGGGTGTGCGGGGAGGGAAGATCGTCGAAACCTGGCCGGTGTACGGCAATGTCTGAGCGCAAGCTGTAAACGTGACCAGCGCTCACCTCGCTCCGGTGTACACTGGCAGCGAGGGGTGCTTTTTCAACCCCTGGAGGGGTCAGAGTGTGAAGGGAACGCTGACTTTGGCCCAGAGCATTTCGCCTTCTTGCCGGTTTCGCGCATCGAACTCCTTGGCCCAGCGCATTTCAAAGCTCGCATACTTGAGAAACGTCACGTACATCGCCGGCCCGATAGCCATCACCTGCGTACGAACCCCGTCGTGGACTTCCTCACCGAAAATGTTCGTCACTGTTTGACCATTCTGTTTATCGTCGGTGGTTTGCTTGAGGTAGTAACCATTCAGGCCCAGTCTCACGTTTTCGCTGACCTTGTAGGTGGCTGAGTAATCGAAGTGGAGAATTTGTCCTGAACGGTACTTCGTATCGGGGTTGGTTTCGTTGAAGCTGTACGTCGATCGAATGGACAGTTCCGTGCGCTCGCTAGGTAACCAGGTTGCGGAAAGCACAGGTTTGTAGGTGTAGAAGT
>NZ_JAXUDQ010000011.1:0-134605 GCF_034555295.1 Pseudomonas sp. N-137 | reverse complement strand
CGCCGGATAGATTTAAGCAAGCCAACCACTTCACCCATTAATCAGTATTGCAAAAATGGGGGTGACCATAGATTTTTTATTCGGGGCCAGCGGCTAAGCCAGTGTGCGGCCAACGGGTACCTGCGTGATGTCACGTTTAGCGCCCGCCCTCAACGCGTGGCGCAGCTTCAGCGCCGGTCGCTCAACGCAGTAATACGACAAGCCACTCAATGCCAGCGACAACACCAGCACCAGTGTAATCATCAGGGCGCTGTACTCAACCGGCCAGAACGCCCGCAACACGTACATCACCACAAAATGGTTGAGGAACACGCCATAGCTGATATTCCCCAGAAACTCATCCATCCAGTGATGCTTAAGCCTGCTGAGCACATGCACCGCCGGCACACCCAAGACTATGCCCAAGGTTACTTCTGCGTTGAAGGGGCGGCGGGGAATGAACCCGACAACAATGGCCAGGAACATTATCGCTGCCACGACCGTGGTGATGGAGGCGACCCATAGTCCTTTGGCCTGGGCGTGGTACAGGTAGCTGCCGCACAGGAAGATGAACAACACGCCCGGCAGTAGACGGTAGCCGTAGATGTCGGTGTTGACGTAGCCCAGCGAGGCGACCAGGAAAACCGTTACGGACACCGCGAACGCAATGCCTCGGGCCTTATAAAGGATCAGAAACGGGATCAGCAGGTAAAAGCACATCTCCAGCCCCAGAGACCAGCCAGGTGGCAGGATCTCCGGCACAGTGATGCCGAACATATAGAAACCCAGCGGCACGATGGGCAGGCTGGTGGCGATGTTTTCGATTGTCAGCGCCGCTGCCTGTGGCGTGCCCGGCAGCAGGAAATGGATCACCGCGCAGGAGAGGACGAAATACAGAAGGAACTGCGGGTAAAGTCTCAACAATCGGTCAAGGTAGAACAGGCCGATTTTCCCTGGGACGTTGTAGCTCCTGTCGATCAAGGGCGTCATCACAAAACCACTGATAATCAGAAATGACACCACGGCAACAACGCCGGGATTAAACCCCATGAACATCACGCCCATGTGCGAAATCGCCACGAGCATGGCCAGCAGCAGCCGATAACTCCCCACGCCCATCATCCTTAATCAGACTTGATCCGTTGAAGCGGTAAGTTATTTGGGTTTATCGGCACTGAACAGAGGTTTGCGGGGCGGCGAGGAAGTGGGGGAATTTGGCAGATATGACATCGTTGTCTCAGTCAGACCGCCATCGCGAGCAGGCTCGCTCCCACATTGGCCGCGGGTGTTCACTCATTATGTGAACGCCATAGACCCCCTGTGGGAGCGAGCCTGCTCGCGATGACGGTGGAACTGACCCCGGGGGATTCCAGGGTTGGATATCAATTGAAGGCTGGCACCACCTGCTGGATAAACAGCTCCAGGGACTTCTTCTTCTCGGCATGGGACAGGCTGTTGTCGCACCAGAAGCTGAACTCATCCACGCCCAGTTCCTGGTAATACTTGATCCGTTCGATGATCTGCTGCGGGGTGCCGATCATGGTGTTCTTGCGAATGTTCTCCAGCTGGAACTCCGGACGCTCGGCGAATTTTTCTTCCGGGCTTGGTGCCAGAAAGCCGTTGACCGGAACTTGCTTGTTGCCGAACCAGGCGTCGAAGGTGCGGTAGAACTTGGAGATCGCCTGAGCGCCGATTTTCCAGCCTTCGGGATCGTCGGCGGCATGCACGTGGGTGTGACGCAGCACCATCAGTTGTGGACGCGGCACGTCAGGGTTGTTGTCCAGGGCAGCCTGGAACTTGTTCTTCAGGTCCAGGACTTCTTCATCGCCCTTCATCAGCGGCGTAACCATGACGTTGCAACCATTGGCGACGGCAAAGTTGTGGGAGTCCGGGTCGCGGGCGGCGATCCACATCGGTGGGTGGGGTTTGCGAATCGGCTTGGGCACGCTGGTGGAGGTGGGGAATTTCCAGGTTTCGCCGTCATGGGCGTAGTCGCCTTGCCACAGGGCACGCACCACCGGGACCATTTCCCGCAGAGCCTGGCCGCCGGAGGAGGCGGGCATGCCGCCAGCCATGCGGTCGAACTCCACTTGATAGGCGCCCCGGGCCAGACCGACTTCCATGCGGCCATTGCTGATCACATCCAGCAACGCACATTCGCCGGCCACCCGCAGCGGGTGCCAGAATGGCGCGATGATGGTGCCTGCGCCCAGGTGAATCGTGGTGGTCTTGCCGGCCAGGTATGCCAGCAATGGCATCGGGCTTGGCGAGATGGTGTACTCCATGGCGTGGTGCTCGCCGATCCACACGGTGCTGAAACCGCCGGCCTCGGCCATCAGGGTCAGCTCGCTCAGGTTTTCGAACAACTGGCGATGGCTGACGCTTTCGTCCCAGCGCTCCATGTGTACGAACAGGGAAAATTTCATGGCGCTTTCTCTTATGGTTGGCGATCGGTTCAGGCGAGGACGGGCAGGGCGCCCATCTTGCCGTGGCAGTAAACCAGCGGCCCCGGTGTGTGTTGCGGCACGATCAGGTTCTTCACGGCCCCGACCATAATGGCGTGGTCGCCGCCTTCGTATTCGCGCCACAGTTCACATTCAATGATGGCGGTGGCGTTGCTCAGCAGCGGGTTACCCAACTCGCTCAGGGTCCATTCGATGCCTTCGGCTTTGTCCTTGCCTTTGCGGGCGAATGCGTAGGCTTCGTTCTGTTGTCCGCCGGAGAGCAGGTGAATGGCGAAGCGCTTGTTCTTGATCAGCACCGGATAGGAATCGGAGCTGTAGTTGGGGCAAAACAGCACCAGGGCCGGCTCCATCGACAATGAGCTGAAGGCGCTGGCGGTGAGGCCCACGATGTGCCCGTCGTCATCGAGTGTGGTGATCACCGTCACACCGGACGGAAACGAGCCCATGACTTGTTTGTAAACGCTGGCATCGATCATTTAGCAGTCCTCGTACGCAATTCGGTTATGACGCGGTTCCTCAATGAGCCCCGGCGGCCTTGTTGAGGTCGCTTTCGGCCCATTGGGTGTAGACGCATGCATCGGCCGTGGCCCAGCGCACGCGCACCGGGTCCCCGGCCTTGAGGGGCATGCCGGCGGCGGAAAGCGCTTTGACCGTCATGGTAGTGCCGCCCGAAGTCACCACGCTGCAGGTCTGGCTCTCACCGAGAAACAGCACCTCGACGACCTTGGCCGAGACCTCATTCCAGCCGGCCGCCAAAGGCTCCTGGGTGGCTTGTTCGACGCTCAGGGCCAAGGCTTTTTCCGGGCGCACCATCAGCAATACAGCCTGATCGCTTTGCAGACCGGCGGTCAGTCGAATGGACAAGGACTGGTCTTCAAACGTCGCCACCGCGTTGCCCTGGGCCTTGAGCTTGAGAAAGTTGGAATTGCCTAGAAACGAGGCAACAAAGGCATTCGGCGGGTTCTGATAGAGGTCGTAGCCGCTGCCCAGGCCGACGATCTTGCCGTGGCTGAAGATGGCAATGCGTTGGGACAGGCGCATGGCTTCTTCCTGGTCGTGCGTGACGTAGACGATGGTGATGCCCAGGCGTCGATGCAACTGACGCAGTTCATCCTGCAGGTCTTCGCGAAGCTTTTTGTCCAGGGCGCCGAGAGGCTCGTCCATCAGCAAAATGCGTGGTTCGTAGACCAGCGCCCGGGCAATCGCCACGCGCTGCTGCTGGCCGCCGGACAGTTGCGAAGGGCGGCGGTGGGCAAATTGATCAAGCTGCACCAGCTTGAGCATGGCGTCGACGCGACGATCACGTTCAGCAGCGGCCAGTTTGCGGATCGCCAGCGGGAAGGCAATGTTGTCACGCACCGACAAATGCGGGAACAGCGAATACCGTTGGAACACCATGCCGATGTCGCGTTTGTGGGGTGGAACGTTTACCAGGGATTTGCCGTCCACCAGGATCTCGCCACTGCTGGGGGTCTCGAACCCGGCCAGCATCGACAGCGTGGTACTTTTGCCCGAGCCGCTGGAGCCCAGAAAAGTCAGGAATTCACCGTCCTGGATGTCCAGGGAAATGTCGTCCACGGCAGCAAAGTCGCCGTAGTGCTTGTTCAGGTTGCGCAGGCTGACCAGAGTCTTGTTGTTCTGTTGTGCGGGGTCTTTGACGGCACTCATCGTGTTCTCCTAGGCGCTCAGGCGCTGATTTCATTGCGCCGGCGCAGGGCGGCGGCGATCACCATCACCAAAACCGAGAGGCCGATCAGCAGCGTCGAAGCGACGGCGATCACAGGCGTCAGGTCCTGGCGCAGGGTGGTCCACATCTTTACTGGCAGGGTTTGTAAGGTCGGGCTGGCCATCATGACGCTCAGCACCACCTCGTCCCACGACACCAGGAACGCGAACAGGGCACCGGCGACCATGCCTGGGCGGATCGCCGGGAAGGTCACCTTGAACACCGCTTGCAGGCGTGAGGCGCCGCAGATCACCGCAGCGTCCTCAATGGACTGGTCGAACAGCTTCAACGAATTGATGATCGAAATGATGGTGAACGGCAGCGCGACGATGACGTGGCTGACCACGAACGCGAACATCGTGCCGGTGTAGCCGAGTTTGAGAAACAGCGCGTACACCGCCACTGCGATGATCACCAGTGGCACGATCATCGGCAGGGTGAACAGGCCGTAGAGCATTTCCCGGCCGGGGAAGCGTCCACGTACAAGGGCAAATGCGGTCGGCAGGCCCAGGGCCACAGCGCAGACGGTGGTCAGTACCGCGACCTTGAGGCTGGTCAATGCCGCGCTCATCCAGTCGGGATTGGAGAAAAACTGGCCGTACCATTTCAATGTCCAGCCCGGTGGCGGGAAGACCAGCCACTGGGACGAACCGAACGACAGCAGCACGATGAACACGATCGGCAACAGCAGGAACAGCGCAATCAGGCCAGTGGTGAAGTACAGACCGAACCGCATGCGCCGGCTCATGGCATTGGGGGTCAGGAGCATGACGGCTTACCTCGCGTTGCTGGCACCCACCGGGGATTCCGGCTGGAGCTTCAGGTAGAAGTAGAACAACACCAGGGTGATCACCACCAACAAGGCAGCGCCGGCACTGGCCAGGCCCCAGTTGAGGAACGACTGCACCTGCTGGATGATGAATTCGGGCAGCATCATGTTCTGCGCACCGCCCAGCAACGCCGGGGTCACGTAGTAACCGAGCGACATCACGAACACCATCAACCCGCCGGAGAACAGACCCGGCCGGCACAGCGGCAGGAACACCCGGAAGAAGTTGGTCCACGGGCTGGCGCCGCAGATGGAGCCGGCTTGCAGGATCATCGGGTCGATGGCCTGCATGGTCGCCTGCAACGGCAGGACAATGAATGGGATCATGATGTAGCTCATGCCGATGACCACGCCGGTGAGGTTGTGCACCATCTCCAGCGGTTGGTCGATGATGCCCAGCGCCATCAGCGTCTTGTTGATCACCCCGGAGGCTTGCAGCAGCACCAGCCAGGAATAAGTACGGGCCAGCAGGCTGGTCCACATCGACAGCAAGACAATGTTCAGCATCCAGCGGCCCCAGCCTCGAGGCACCAGGGTGATGGCCCAGGCCAGGGGGAAGCCCAGCAACAGGCTGAACAGCGTCACCAGCCCGGCTACCGAAAAGGTGTTGAACAACACCCTTGCATAGGCCGAATTGGCGAACAATTGCTCGTAGTTGCCCAGCCCGGGCACCGGTTCCAGCACGCCACGCAGCAGCAACCCAATCAACGGCGCCAGGAAGAACAGGCCCAGGAACAGCAGGGCGGGGAGCAGATTGCCGGCCCCGCGCCAGCGCTGTGCCAGCGACGGCGTTTGCGCGACCATCGCTGCCTTGGCGGTTGCCGCGTCGGCAGCGCCAGGGGCGCTCCCGGTGCGAGGGGTTGCCGTTGCCGAAATTTTCATTTCACCAGCCATTCGTTCCACCGTGTCGCGATGTCCTGACCGTTCTTGGCCCAGTACGCGTAATCAAGTGTGATCTGATCCTTGGCGTGGGCGGTCGGCAAGTTGGGAGCGAGCACCGAATCCAGGCGTGCGATGCTGTCGACGTTGACCGGCGCGTAAGCGGTCAGGTTGGAAAAGTCCGCCTGGCCCTTGGCGCTGCTGGCGTTGGCCAGGAACTTCATGGCCGCGGCCTTGTTTTTCGAGCCTTTTGGAATGACCAGGATGTCGGCCATGACCAGGTTTTGTTTCCAGCTTACGCCGACGGGGGCGTCGTCCTGCTGCAGCGCATAGATACGGCCATTCCAGAACTGCCCGATGCTGGCTTCGCCGGAGGCAAGCAGTTGCTGGGACTGGGCACCGCCGCCCCACCAGACGATGTCTTTTTTGATGGTGTCGAGTTTTTTGAAGGCGCGGTCCAGGTCCAGCGGGTAAAGCTTGTCCGCTGCAACGCCGTCGGCCAGCAGAGCCAGTTCAAGCACGCCAGGGCTTGGCCACTTGTACAGGGCGCGTTTGCCAGGGTAGGTCTTGGTGTCGAACAGCGCGGACCAGTCCTCAGGTTTACCGGAACCGAGCTTGTCTTCGTTGTAGCCGAGGACGAACGAGAAGTAGAACGAGCCGACGCCGTGATCGGACACGAAGCGTGGATCGATCTTGTCGCGTTCGATGACCGAGAAGTCCAGGGGTTCGAGCAAACCCTCAGCGGCGGCGCGCAAGGCAAAGTCCGCTTCGACATCTACCACGTCCCACTGCACGTTACCGCTTTCGACCATGGCCTTGAGTTTGCCGTAGTCGGTCGGACCATCCTGGACCACGGTGATGCCGCTGGCCTTGCTGAACGGGGCGGCCCAAGCCTGCTTCTGGGCGTCCTGGGTGCTGCCGCCCCAACTGACGAAGTTGATGCTTTCGGCCGCCATCGATGCCTGGCTGGTAACGCTCAGCAGACCTGCAAAAAAAATTGCGGCTGCACTTTTCTTCAACACCATTTTCACGCCCTCATTGTTGTGTTTATTGAGCGGGCTTGTGTTTACCCGCTTATCGGGAGCTTCAGGTCCATCTGGCCTTGCAGGCGACCGGGCCAAGGGCTGGTTTTGTGTGCTTGCCCGCTGGGCGCACTTGGCTGGAGTGGTCGGTCTATGGAATATCATATTATGGTATTCCAAACTTTCTGCAAGCATTTTGCCGTACCGGCTATCTGTCTGGCCGGGATTTTTTGCACTCTCTGTGGGAGCGAGCCTGCTCGCGATAGCGGTGTGTCAGTCAACATTTGAGACCGATAGGTCTACCGCTATCGCGAGCAGGCTCGCTCCCACAGAGGACGGTGATGCCTCATGCTTATCCGGTAAAGGGAATACTCTCCACCACCTCCAGGTCATACCCCGTCAACCCCGCGTATTTGAGCGGCGGCCCCAGGTGCCGCAACTTGCCGACGCCCAGGTCCTGGAGAATCTGCGCACCGGTGCCTACTTCAGAATAGATGCGTGATTGCGACCGGCTGAACTGGCGTGGCGGCTGGGTCAGCTGCGGTACGCGCTCGAGCAACGCCTGGGACGATTCGTGATTGGCCAGTACGACCACCACGCCGCAGCCTTCTTCGGCGACCCGTTGCAGGGCCGCCCACAGCGTCCAATTGGAAGGCCCGTTGTATTCGGCACCCACCAGGTCCCGCAGCGGGTCGATCACGTGCACTCGCACCAAGGTCGGTTCTTCCCGGCGAATATCGCCCATCACCATCGCCATGTGCACGCCGCCTTCGATGCGGTCTTCGAAGGTGAATAAGCGAAAGGTACCGTGCACCGTGGGCAATTCGCGTTCACCGATGCGCACCACGGTGTGCTCGGTGCTCAAGCGGTAGTGGATCAGGTCGGCGATGGTGCCGATCTTGATCCCGTGCCTGTGGGCAAAAATCTCAAGGTCAGGACGGCGGGCCATGGTGCCGTCGTCGTTCATCACTTCGACGATCACCGACGCCGGTGTGAAGCCTGCCAGGCGCGCCAGGTCGCAACCGGCTTCGGTGTGACCGGCGCGGGTCAGCACGCCACCTTCCTTGGCGCGCAACGGAAAAATATGGCCCGGCTGCACCAGGTCTGTGGGACCGGCGCCGACAGCGACCGCCGCGGCAACGGTGCGCGCGCGGTCGGCAGCAGATATGCCGGTAGTCACGCCAACGGCCGCCTCGATGGATATGGTGAAGGCGGTGCTGAAGACACTGCCATTGCTGGGCACCATTTGCTCCAGGCCCAAGCGCTGACAGTGTTCGTCGGTCAAGGTCAGGCAGATCAATCCGCGCGCTTCGCGAGCCATGAAGCTGATGGCTTCGGCGCTGCAGCGGTCGGCGGCCAGCAACAGGTCGCCTTCGTTCTCCCGATCCTCGTCGTCAACCAGGAGCACCATCTTGCCTTGTCGGTAGTCTTCGATGATTTCTTCGATGCTGTTGAAGGCCATGCTGGAATTCTCGGTGTCAGGTTAAAATACCTGGTATACCATAATACAAAATAAACCGAGAGGTCACTATGAAGGCGTACTGGATTGCTCATGTAGATGTCACCGACCCCGATCAATACAGCCAATACACCCAGCGGGCGCCAGCGGCGTTTGCTCTGTATGGCGGACGGATGCTGGCCCGGGGCGGGCGTAGCAAGGCGATGGAAGGCAGGGCCACGCCGCAACGCAGCGTGGTGATCGAGTTCGATTCTTACGAGCAGGCGCTGGCCTGTTATCACTCGCAGCAGTATCAGGCGGCCAAGCGCTATCGCCTGGACGTAGCCAAGGCTGAGGTGATCATCGTCGAGGGTATTGCGCCCTGAGGCCTGTCAGCGGATGAAATGAATCTTGCCGCTGTCGTCGTTGCCAATGTAGATGCCGTAGACCCCGGCCTGGCGTTCCTCGATGTAGCGTTCGAGGATCTGGCGGATGGCCGGGTAGTAAATACTGTCCCACGGAATATCTTCAGGGGCGAAGAACTGGCAAGCGAGGGTTTCCGGGCCGAACTGGCCAGTGATCTCCAGCGCGATGGCGCGAAAGATGATGTACACCTCGCTGATTTTCGGCACGCTGAAGATCGAGTAGGGCGAGAGAATGTCCGCGCGAACGCCGGTCTCTTCCCAGACTTCGCGCAGTGCCGCCTGCTCGGTGGTCTCACCGCCCTCCATGAAGCCCGCCGGCAGCGTCCAGGTGCCGGGGCGCGGAGGAATTGCGCGCTGGCACAGCAGGTACTTGCCGTCCTGCTCGATGATGCAGCCGGCAATGATCTTCGGATTCACATAATGGATATAGCCACAGCCACCGCACATCAGGCGTTCGTGGGTATCGCCCGCTGGCAGGCGGTGACTCAAGTCGCTGCCGCCGCACCTTGGACAAAAGCTGGGGCTGAACATGATCAGCGACCTATGCGAGGTTCTTTGAGGGCGATGGGCGCCGTGATTTCAGGGATGTCGCCGGTTTCTTCCTGCTGGCGCTTGAGGTACTCCAGGGCGACCTTGGCGGCGGCGCGCACATGGTCGACACAAGCCTGGTGGGCGGCCAGCGGATCGCCACTCTTGATTGCCTCGACCATGCGTTCCATTTCCTGGTTGCTGCTACCGCGACGGTTCTGCTGGGACACCGAGGTCGCCCGCAGATAGCTGATCCGGGCCTGCAACTGGCGCAACTGAGTGGCGGCAACATGGTTGCCGGAGCCTTCCAGCAGCACATCGTAGAAGCCCTGTACTGAATCGATGACCTGTTGCAGTTCGCCGTCCTTGAGGGCCTTGCGGTTCTCCTCCAGGGCTTTTTCCAGCGCTTTGATGTCCTTGGCCTTGGCCCGCAGGGTGAACAGCTGAACGATCAAACCCTCGAGTACACAGCGCAGTTCATAGATGTCGCCGGCATCGGCCAACGTGATGATCGCGACTCGTGGGCCCTTGGCATCGGCGAATTCCACCAGCCCTTCGGATTCGAGGTGACGCAAGGCTTCGCGCACCGACGTGCGGCTCACGCCCAGGCGATCGCACAGATCGCGTTCGACCAGACGATCTCCCGGCAGAAGCTGGAAATTCATGATGGCGCTTCGCAGTTTATCCAGCACGATTTCGCGCAGGGTAACGGGGTTGCGATTGACCTTGAAGCTGTCGTCGAGTGGCAGGCGTTTCATCGGGTCCGCTCTGTAATGTGGCTGTCCATGCAGAAGGGGCAAGAGGCTTGCCCGCTCAGATCAAACAGCCGAGGGTTAACTGGAGGCCTCGGCATCGGCTTCGGCGAAGGCTTCACGGGCGAGCCGGAAACTGTCTACGGCAGCAGGGACGCCGCAATAGATGCCGACCTGAAGCAGAATTTCGCGTATTTGCTCACGACTCAGGCCGTTACGCAAGGCGCCACGCACATGCAGCTTGAGTTCGTGCGGACGATTGAGCGCCGAGATCATGGCCAGATTAATCATGCTGCGTTCCTTGAGCGATAAACCCTCACGGCCCCAGACATGGCCCCAGCAGTATTCGGTGACCATTTCCTGCAAGGGGCGAGTGAAATCGTCGGCGTTCTCGATGGAGCGGTTGACGTAGTCCTCGCCCAGCACTTGGGTGCGGATCTTCAGGCCTTGTTCATATTTGTCGTTGCTCATCGTGGTGGCTCTCAACATCGTCGATAGAGGTTGGTTGTGCAGTTGCACGTCTGCTTGGCTCATGCCGGCTCCTGAGAAAATGGGGCGCTCCCACATTGGATCTGCGCCCGGAAGACTCAGGCCAGCACCGGCAGTGGGCCGAGCTTGCCTTTGTGGTAGATCATCGGCGTCACCGGCTGCTCGGGCAGGATCAGGTTTTTCACCGCGCCGACGATGATCGCGTGGTCACCACCATCGTATTCGCGCCACAGTTCACACTCGATGATCGCTGTGGCTTTGCTCAGCAGCGGGTTACCGCGCTCGCTCAGGTGCCAGTCGATACCCTTGGCCTTGTCCTTGCCTTTTCCGGCGAAGGCATAGGCTTCGGCGGTCTGGTCGGCGGACAGCAGGTGGATCGCGAACTGTTTGCTGTCACGCAGGATCGGGTAGGTGTCGGAGGCGTAGTTGGGGCAAAACAGCACCAGCGCCGGGTCGATCGACAGCGCGCTGAAGGCGCTGGCGGTGATGCCGACGATATTGCCGTCTGGGTCCAGGGTGGTCACCACCGTGACGCCGGATGGGAACGAACTCATGACTTCTTTGTAAATGCCGGGCTCGATCATTTCTCAGGACTCCTAGCGCATCACGAACGGGTCAGGCATGGGCGCCTGAGAGAGATTGATCCACACCGTTTTGAGTTCGGTATAAGCGAGCACCGAATCGATGCCGCTCTCGCGTCCGTAGCCGCTGTTCTTGAAGCCGCCAATGGGCGCCATGGCCGAGACCGCGCGGTAAGTGTTGACCCAAATGATCCCCGAACGCACGTCCCGGGCCAGGCGATGGGCGCGGCCCAGGTCGCGGGTCCAGATACCGGCGGCGAGGCCGAACTGCGAGTCGTTGGCAATCGCCAATGCCTCGGCTTCATCCTTGAAACGAATGACCGACGCCACCGGGCCGAACACTTCTTCCTGCATGATCTTCATGGAGTTGCGGTCGCATTCGAACAGGGTCGGCTCGTAGAACCAGCCTTCGCCCAGGTTCGCTGGGCGCTTGCCGCCCAAGCGAAGACGAGCGCCCTCAGCGATAGCGTCGGCCACCAGACCTTCGACCACTGCCAGTTGCTGCGCGGTGGCCATCGGGCCCATCTCACTGGCATCTTCCTGAGGGTTGCCGATGCGGATGCGCTGGGCCCGCTCTACCAGGCGCGAGACGAACTCATCGTAGATTTCATCCTGCACCAGCAGTCGCGAACCAGAGACGCAACTCTGTCCCGATGCGGCGTAGATCCCGGCTATCGCGCCATTGATGGCGCTGTCCAGGTCGGCGTCGGCGAAGATGATATTGGGTGATTTTCCGCCCAGCTCCAGCGACAGCTTGGCGAAGTTTTCAGCACTGCTGCGCACCACATGCCGGGCCGTGGCGGCGCCACCGGTGAAGGCGATCTTGCGCACCAGCGGATGACGGGTGAGGGCGGCGCCGGTGCTCGGGCCGTAGCCGGTGACGACATTGACCACTCCCGGCGGTATTCCGGCTTCCAAGGCCAGGCGAGCCAGCTCCAGGATGGTGGCCGAAGCGTGCTCGGAGGGTTTGATCACGATGGTGTTGCCGGCCGCCAGCGCCGGGGCTAGCTTGATCGCGGTCAGGTACAGCGGACTGTTCCAGGGAATGATCGCTGCAACGACGCCCATCGCTTCGTGCACGGTGTAGGCAAACAGGTCCGGTTTGTCGAGGGGCAGGGTGCCGCCCTCAAGTTTGTCGGCCAGACCCGCGGTGTAATGGAAAAACTCCGGCAGGTAACCGACCTGCCCGCGGGTTTCACGGATCAGCTTGCCGTTGTCGCGGCTTTCCAGTTGGGCCAGTTGTTCTTTGTTTTCAGCGATCAGGTCGCCCAGACGCCGCAGCAGTTTGCCGCGAGCGGTGGCGGTCAAGCCACGCCAGGCAGGACTTTCGAACGCCGTCTGTGCAGCCTGCACGGCGCGCTCGACATCGGCTTCGTCGGCATCGGGCAACTCGGCCCAGGGCTTGGCCAGGGCCGGGTTCAGGCTTTCGAAAGTCTTGCCGGACAGGGCATCGACCCATTCACCGCCGATGCACATCGAAAAGCGTGCGAGTGTCATGCAACGATCCCCTTTATTGGATTTTGTCGGGTATTTGCGCTGTCGAGAAATTCCAGCAGCAACTGGTTGACCAGGCGCGGCGATTCTACCGGCATCATATGCCGCTGCTCGTCAAGCACGGCAACCGTTGCACCGGGAATTCGCTCGGCCAGTTCACGGGCCATTTCCGGCGTCGAGCCCGGGTCCAGTTCGCCGGTGGCAATCAACGTTGGCACCGTGATGCTGCCCAGGTCGTCGGCGCGGTACATATCCTGGGTGGCAAACAGTTCATAGGTGGTCAGGTAACCCTGAGGATCATTTCCTGCCAGGGTCTGGCGCAGGGCGGCAATCTGCGCCGGGTTGGCGGCCTGATACTCGCGGCTGAACCAGCGTGACAGCGCGGCCTCGGCGTTAGCGTCCGGGCCATGTTCGGCGGCCTGGGCGGTGCGGGCGATGACCCCGGCACGCTGCTCGGCGCTGCGGTTGAATACGCTGTTAAGGACCACCAGGCCTTGCAGGCGTTGCGGATAATGCAAGGCAAACGCACGGGCCACCAGGCCGCCCATGGAGAAACCGATCACTGTCGACTGGGGCACTTGCAGGTGGTCGAGCAGCTCCACTAACTGGTCGGCGTAACCCAGCAGGCCGGTGCCGCTTTCGGGACGCGGACTGGCCCCGTGACCAAGCATGTCATAGGCAATCACGCGGTATTTTGTGGCCAGGCCAACGATCTGGCCGCCCCACATTTCTTTGTTCAGGCCCACGCCGTGGATCAAGACCACGGGCTGGCCTTGGCCGGTCGCCAGATAACTGGTGCCGGCCGGGGTGAGTTCAGCGGTGAGCCGAATCATGGAGCGCTCCTGCATGCCTTTTTTATAGTGGTTGCCCAGGCTGGATCACTGCGCCTTCTCGGCGGCCAGTTCTTCCAGATCGATGTAGCGATTGCCGATGCGCGGGTGCAGGCGACCGCCATCGGCGCAACCCAGCACCACAACAATTTCGTCGGCGCGTGGTGCATCCTCGATCTGCATTTCCAGGGTGATGTAGTGCGAGCGCAGACCTTCGTCGTCCTTGTGCATCATCGGGATCTGGATCGAGGTGCCGGGGCCGCCACGTTTATTGGTGAAGCTCAGGTAGCTCTTGGCTTTCACCGCTTCACGGTAATGGTTGCCAAAGCGCAGGGTGTGGATCACGGCGGAGGCGTGCTCGATTTCACCGTCGGCACCCACCACCGCGGCCTTGCCATAGGCTTCGATTTTTTCCGCGCCACCGATGATGCCCACCAGACGCTCGACCATCAGCGCACCGAGGTCGGAGCAGTTGGCGCGGATTTCCGGTTTCAGGTCTTCAACGAAGCCACGGCCCAGCCAAGGGTTTTTCATCACCACCGCCAACCCGACCATGGTCACCGGCTTGTCGGTGGCCTTGCCGCCTTCGATAAAGGTTTCTTCGACATAGCTGACGATCTTGCGAATTTCGAAACTCATGAGCTGCTCCGTAGGAGGGTGGAATTGGTCTGTGCGTATGATGGTATACCATAATACTACTGGCGCAAGTGTCTGCTTTGAGTTTGTTCGCAGGGAGGCGACAAATGGCCGAGCCGGATAGTGAGGGGCGTGGGGGGGGCTGTGATCGCTGAGCGCTCTGCCTGATGAGTGCTTTAATCCTGAGTGCGGGATAAGTCTCTTGCTTAAAAAGGAGAGTCGCTTTTGAGCGCTCTGAAGGGCGGTGAGTATAAATTTCCCTCTTTCGGGGCATTACCGACCTGTTACCTGACTTATTGCACCGATTCGACTCGTTCGGGCGCATGTAGGAAAAAGCTGAAATAAACGTTTCAGCGTATAAAGGAGCGTATGTCGCAAAAATGAAACTAAATATCGCGGGGGCGTACATCTACGACGGTTTCTCCAGCAATGTCCTGGTGCACCGGGCTTAGGCACAGCCTTTGCTAGAGCTCAAGAAAGTAGGCCACTACAGCGCGGGGTTATCAGAGGAGCATTCACGGCGCAGATTTAATCAGGGGGCGCACGTCATCCAGACGCAAAGGCCAGATCAGAGACCGGTGCAATCGAGGTACTCAGAAAAACAGGGCTCATTAAAACAAAGCAAGGCCGGACCATTGGAATGACGAAGTGATAAAAAATGCCGTGTAGAACGCGGCTGGGAGTTGGCTATGCCCCAAGCTTTTTTTAATGAAATGTATGATGCAAAGGGTGACTGCCGCCCGCACTATCAAGCCTTCTCACGCTGGCTGGCGGACACGCCGCTGGAGTTGCTGGAACAGCGTCGTCGCGAAGCCGATCTGCTGTTTCATCGAGCCGGTATCACCTTCACCCTTTACGGTGACGAGCAGGGTACCGAACGATTGATTCCGTTCGACATCATTCCTCGCAGCATCAAGGCCAGCGAATGGAAGATGGTCGAGCGTGGCTGCATTCAGCGGGTCCAGGCCCTGAACATGTTTCTGGCCGACATCTACCATGAGCAGCGGATCCTCAAGGAAAAAATCATTCCGGCCGAGCAGGTGCTCGCCAATGAGGGTTATCAAATCGCGATGCAAGGCCTGGACTTGCACCGAGGCATTTATGCCCACATCGCCGGTGTTGACCTGGTTCGCGACGGTGACGGCAGTTATTACGTGCTGGAGGACAACCTGCGTACGCCCAGCGGCGTGAGCTACATGCTCGAAGACCGCAAGATGATGATGCGCCTGTTCCCCGAGCTCTTCGCCGCCCAGCGCGTGGCGCCCATCGATCACTACCCGAATCTGTTGCTCGACACCCTCAAGAGTTCAAGCCCCCTGGACAACCCGACCGCCGTGGTGCTGACCCCCGGTCGTTTCAACAGTGCCTATTTCGAACATGCGTTCCTGGCCCGTGAAATGGGGGTGGAACTGGTGGAGGGCGCCGATCTGTTCGTGCGCGACGACCATGTCTACATGCGCACCACCGCAGGCCCCCAGCAGGTGGATGTGATCTATCGCCGCCTTGACGACGATTACCTCGATCCGCTGTCGTTCAACCCAGACTCCATGTTGGGCGTTCCCGGACTGATCGCCGTTTACCGGTCAGGCAACGTGGTGCTGGCGAATGCGGTGGGCACGGGCGTGGCTGATGACAAATCGATCTACCCTTACGTCGACGAGATGATCCGCTTTTACCTCACCGAAGAACCGATTCTGAAGAACGTGCCGACCTGGCAGTGCCGCAAGCCTCAGGATCTGTCCCACGTGCTGGCCAACCTGCCTGACCTGGTGGTCAAGGAAACCCAGGGTTCCGGCGGTTACGGCATGCTGGTAGGGCCGGCAGCTACAGCGGCGCAGATCGAAGACTTCCGCGCACGCCTCAAGGCCCGCCCCGAAGCCTACATCGCCCAACCGACGTTGAGCCTTTCCACCTGCCCGACCTTCGTCGAGAGCGGTATCGCCCCGCGCCACATCGATTTGCGTCCGTTCGTGTTGTCGGGCAAGGAAACCCGCCTGGTGCCCGGCGGGCTGACCCGCGTGGCACTTCGCGACGGCTCGCTGGTGGTCAATTCGTCCCAGGGTGGCGGCACCAAAGACACTTGGGTAGTGGAGGACTAAGACATGCTTTCAAGAACCGCTTCGGACCTCTACTGGATGTCCCGCTACCTGGAGCGCGCCGAGAACCTGGCGCGCATGCTCGAAGTCAGTTACTCGCTGTCGCTCATGCCCCAGGCCGGGCGCAGCGACGGGCATGCCGAGCTGGCGATGTCGTTGCTGGCGGCCGGCACGCTGGACGATTACAACGCCCGTTATGACGCGCTGAACACCGAACGTATGTTGCATTTTTTCGCACTGGACGAAACCAACCCAGGAAGCATCTACAGCTGTCTGCGGGCGGCGCGGACCAATGCCCATGCGGTGCGTGGACGCATCACCGCCGATATGTGGGAGAACATCAACGCCACCTGGCTGGAGATGCGCAACATTGCCAGCAATGGTCTGGGCCGCTACGGCATCAGCCACTTCTGTGAATGGGTCAAGGAGCGCTCGCACCTGTTCCGTGGCGCGACGTCGGGCACCATCATGCGCAACGATGCCTATAGATTCATTCGTCTGGGAACCTTTATCGAGCGGGCGGACAACACCCTGCGTCTGCTGGACGCCCGCTACGAAATGTTTGGTGAGGAGTCGGAAGAGGTCAGCGACAACTCGGCACGCGGTTATTACCAGTGGAGCGCCTTGCTGCGGGCGTTGTCTTCGTTTGAAGCGTTCAACGAGATCTACCGCAATGCGCCCAACGCCGAGCAGGTCTCGGAAATGTTGCTGCTGCGCGCCGACGTTCCGCGCTCGTTGCATGCCTGTATTGAGGAGCTGGACCAGATCCTCTCCAGCCTGCCGGGCAACAATGGCCGCCCGGCCCAACGCCTGGCCGCTGAACTGAACGCGCGGCTGCGTTACTCCGGCATCGACGAGATCCTGGCATCGGGCCTGCATCAATGGCTGACCGACCTCATTGGCCAGATTCGCCACCTGGGCCAGACCGTTCACGAGTCTTATCTGGAGGTGGTATGAAACTTTCCATACGCCACGACACGACCTATAGCTATGCCGATGAAGTGTGCACCAGCATCCAGTTCCTGCGCTTGACCCCCAAGGACACTCAGCGTCAACGCATCCTGCAATGGCATCTGGAATTGCCACGTCTGGTGCGCAGCCAGCTCGATCCCTACGGCAATATCCTGCATGTGATGACCATGGACGAGCCCCATGGCGCTCTGGTGCTCACGGCTTATGGCGAGGTGGAAATCCATCAGGCGGTGCAGATGGAGCCGGACAGCCAGTCACCGCTGCCATTTCTGCGCCCCAGCCGCCTCACCCAGGCCGATGATGCTCTCGCGGCCTTTGCTGTGGAGCAATGCGCAGCCCGACGTGATCGCTCGGCACTGACCGATTTGATGAACGGCCTGGCTGCACGCATGCCCTACAGCCCGGGCACGACCGAGGTCAGCAGTACCGCCGCCGAAGCCTTCGCCGGGGGCGTGGGGGTTTGTCAGGATCATACCCACGCATTTCTGGCCTGCGCGCGTAGCCTGGGGGTTCCGGCGCGCTATGTCTCCGGTTACCTGTGCACCGAAGATGAAAGTCATCTGGCGAGCCATGCCTGGGCTGAAGCCTGGCTGGAGGACGGCTGGTACAGCTTCGACGTGACCAATCGCCTGACCTGTCCGGATCGGCATTTGAAACTGGCGGTCGGCCTGGACTACCTCGACGCCTGTCCGGTACGCGGCATGCGCCGCGGTGGCGGGGCAGAGCAGATGCACGCGCGGGTGCAGGTGAACTCAATGGTTCAGGTGCAGCATCAGTAGGCGAGGAGAGCACTCAAGCCCAACCCCATGTGGGAGCAAAGCTTGCTCGCGAAGACGGCGGCACAGTCAGTATTGATGCAATCGGATCACCGCAATCGCGAGCAAGCTTTGCTCCCACAGGCTTGGCCCTGGATACCTGAATGTTCGCTGGCTTATAGTGAACGGCCTTTTCAGGTCTCCAGGGAGGAGCCGCATGTCCGAGCATTCGATCAGCCTCACTCGCTTCAATGAAGCTCATATCGGTGGGGGCACCGCGCTCTACAACGACCCGGCGGTCGCCCGTCAGATGTTGCTTCGAAACCGAAGGCCTGCTGCGCGACTACGCCGTGCGTGACGGGCGATGGTTGGACACCCTGGCGATGGCGCGGTTGCGCTGAGTAGGTCCCAGCACGAACGAATCACTGAGTCACCGCCTGATCGGACGCGACGTAGGTGAACGTGGCGCTTTCGGTGGCACTGTTGGCAGGTGTCAGACGAATGATCGGCACGACAATTTTCGGATTGGTGGAGTTATAAAAGTCGCGTTGGTTGTAGCGAGCGTCGGGCAACCCCTCGTTGGTGCCTCCTGCAACAAAGAAGAACGCCATGATGGGGAAAGTGTTTGGCCGTCCTGGTGTCCAGGTCTTGATGATGATCTCGTTATGCTCAGCGAATCCTCTCGCCCCTATCAGGACCTTGCCCAGCACCGAGGCGTAGAACGCCGGTCCGGCCAGTTGATTGCGGTCATCGTTGACATCGAATCCGCATTGGCGCAGGTGTTCATTACCCCCCGGCATAGTCCATATGCCCAGCCATTGTTGCGCAGTGGTCACGCCGGCCAGATGGCAGAGTTGGCTTAACGCGGGATAGTCCACGTGGTGGCCACAAGGGCTGGTACGGTGCCAGGTCCAGGCATCCATCGGGTATGAGCACAGATAGTCCAGGTCAATCTTGTCAGGCGGTGCGCCGAAGATGGGGTAGAGGATAAGGCCGTTGCCGTGGCCCCACGCCAGCCGCCCGAAATTGGCGTCTGCCCGTAGATAAGAGAAAGACACTCCGCCACTGGTTATTGAGGTTGGGCTGGGGTCCCAGACTTTGTATTGTTCTTCGGGGTCTTTTACCGTCACCCTGAGGGTGACACCCGAGCAGAGGAACGAGGGTTGCGAGTCGGAATTGTTGCAGTTGGGAAATTTGCGATGGTAAAGCGTGGTCAGGAAACTGGCGGTCTCAGGCCCATCGAGTACCTGGACTCCGTTGATTGTGATGGGGGCAGGCGGTGCTGTCGTGACTTGTGCGCACCCGACCATCAACGTGATTAACAGCAACCCCATTAATTTACGCACGGTACGTCCTCCTGCAATGGAAAAGCAGCGTCAAAACCGTTGGTTAGCTGAAAAACCGAGTCAGGCGATCAATCTCAGAAACCATGAAAAGATGATCGGCGTGCCGGTGCCGGTTTCCCGGAGTGTCCAGTTGACCATGATGGGCTTCCCGCGGTTTTCCGCTATCCAGGCAGGGGGCACGGACAGGTCGGTTTGGCTGGTACCGGCTGTTATCCGAATTTCCTCACCGTAGCGGGCCGTCACGCCAAACAGCGCCATTCGTGCGGTATGCGCGGTGAGCAGGGCTGGATGATAGGCCCGGAGATTGGTTTTGCTGCCGTCCAGCGTCGGTTCCCGTAGCGTGTATTTTTGTGGCGTGACCGTAATGTCCAGGTCTCTCGATGGAATATCCGTAGTGGTGCCAGGCGCTCTGACGGTGTAATAGACCTCCGCACCGGTGCCGATGCAATCCACCACTTCGTTTCTGGGTACCTGGAATCTCAACGTTTGACCAGCAACCGATACCGTCTGGATCTCACTGCCCCAGGTGGAGTTACGCCCAACCCAATACACTTTTACGTCCTGCCCCGGAGCCGAACCGATGTAGTTCACTTCGACGTTGGCGAATTGCGCGTCATAGAAATCCCTCTCGAAATTCAGGCGCTCGCCATTGAGCTCCCTGGCCTCCAGGACCCTGGGTTTGGTGAGGTCGAGTGCCGGTTGGCGAATGTGCACATCGATGTAGGTGGTCCTTGACCATATCGCCTGCGGGCCGCTGGAGTTGCCCAGCAGGTCAGTTACTCTGAACCGCAAAGCGAACCGGGGATTGTCTTGCCAGAAGTCGGCGGTCCGCAGAATGATGTCCACGCTGCCGGCAGCGGCCTCGGTAGCGCTTACGGTGCGCGTCATTTCCTGGCTGTCACGGTCCACTGTGATAACGTCTTTTTCCCTCATGTAGGGATAGCGGATGGTAAGGATCACCCCTTGGCTGGCCATTGCCGCATCCACCCCCTTGGTGATGACCTCGGAGGGCAGGGTGAGGGTCAGGTTGGGATTGTCGCCTGGGGTCGAGACTTCGCCCCCCGGCCGTGGCCGGTGGAAGAGCACGTCCAATGACTGTGATGTTTCGGGAATCGTCTGACCTACACGCAGTACGCTCAGGCGTATCTGGTTGATGCCGTTGCTCAACAGGGCTTCCGGCAGGTTCAGCGTGAATGGCTGATTCACTTCACCCGGCATAATGGTCTTGTTCAGCACGGGGATGTCGGAATTGCTCAGCAAGATGCGGGCGTCGTCATATTCGGCCTGTTGGGTCCAGGGTTCCACCAGCAATGGCAGCAATCCATTGGCGAGCAAACGAAGCGGGATACCGCCGTGCGGGTTTGCTGGGTGTTCAACCGTCACCATCCCGATGATGATGACACGGTTGATGACTTCGATTTCATTGTCCGGGCTCAGGCTGGTCATGGCGCGTCCTCCTCTTGCCAAGCGTCGTCGGAGTTATCGTCTTGGCGGTTCGCTTCATCAAACCTCCCGCCCGCGGCTTTGACTACTGTCATTCCTGACAGGTGAGGCGAAGAAACCAGAGAAAAACCTCTCCACTCATCGGATTTCCCGGAGGTATTCCTTATCTGCGGCAAAGGTGCTGACGCACGACTATGTATGCCGCGCGTGACGGGCCAGGCGGGTTTTGCGTACGCCTGCGTCTTGAACCTGTCATCATCCAGCTTGGCAGCACCCCTTGAATCGAGGAACAGCGCATGGACGATGTAAAGCAATTGGGTGAGATGCTTCGTCACTACGCAGACAGCGAAGCGCACAAGAAGCAACAGCACGAGGCGCAAGCGGCGGTGTGGGCCGCACAGATCGAGGCGTTGTACGCGCAGATCGAGCAATGGCTGGCGCCGGTCCTGGCCCCCGGCCTTCTGACGCTGACCCGTGAGGCGTATGTGGCCCACGGGCCGAGTGTTCCGGCAGAAACCTCCGGCTTCAAGACAGAAAAGCTGACACTGTCCATCACTGGCAAGCCGGTGGAATTCATACCCGATGTAATGGGGGCCGGCGGGCAGATTTCCCTGGCGATCATGGGGCTGACTGCAACGCGTTACGGCAGCATCTCGCTGGTTTGCCTGCCGCCTTCGTTGCAGTGGCAATGGCGTCGAACCAACGGGTTGAAGGATCCGGATACTTTTACCTTCGACGCGGACTTCCTCGCGCAGCAATTGCAGAGCCTGATACCCCGCGAGCGCGGCTGAAGGCGGTGGCGAGCAAAGGGCTTGCCCAGTGACTTGTTCCTGTCGGAGCAGGCAAAACCGCGCCCATTGGCTATACCTGTAATTCCCGGCCCCGTTTCGTGTGGCTTACAGGAGTGACAGCATGAAGTTTGCGTCAATGATTGGCACCGTGTGCATGGCCTCGCTTGCCCTGGCGGGTTGCTCCAGCAAGATCACCCAACCGGATGAGTACTCCGGCTTTCTGGGTGATTACAGCCGGCTCAAGGAGGAGAAGTCGCCGTCGGGGGCCGAAGTGATGCGCTGGGTTGATCCCACGGCAGACCTGAGCAAATACACCAGCCTTTACGTCGAGCCGACACAGCTTTACCCCAAGCCGCAGCCGACCGTGAAGATCCCCCAGGCCACCTTGTCCGGCATTACCGGTTACTACGATCAGGCGCTCAAGCGGGAAGCGGGCAAATCCCTGCCCCTGGCGACCGGCCCTGGGCCCGGAGTACTGGTGATGCGCGCGGCCATCACCGCCGTCAGCAGCAAGACCGAGGGCCTGAAGCCTTATGAAGTGATTCCGATCGCGCTGGTGGCGGCCGCGGTCAGTACCGCCAGCGGTATTCGCGACCAGGAAACCACCTTGGGTACTGAAGCGGTATTCCTCGACGGTGGCAACAATGCAGTGGTCGCCCAGGTGGTGCGCAAGGGCACGGGTAAGCCGTTGTCCAACGAAGCCCAGGTGATGAAGCCCGATGATGTCAAAGGTGTGATCGATGGTTGGGCGGCGGACTTGCATCAGTCGTTTCTGAAGCTCAAGGCTAAATAGCCCACAGGCGTCGCTGTAGGCGCTGGCGAAGCCTGCGATCTTTCTCTCTAGACTTCATTAGCAAAGGTCGCAGCCTCGTTGCACTCGATAGCTCTTACACCGCCAAGCCATGACTTTTTATGTCCAACCATAGGTCGCAGAACCATTTCATGGTTAACTCCGGCCTCACCATTTTCAAACCTGTCAGAAGGAATCCGTTCATGGCTCAAGTCACCCTCAAAGGCAACCCGGTTCAAGTCAACGGCCAGTTGCCACAAGCCGGTTCCAAGGCGCCAGCCTTTTCCCTGGTAGCCGGCAATCTGTCCGACGTTTCCCTGAAGGATTTCGCCGGCAAGCGCAAAGTGCTGAACATTTTCCCAAGCGTCGATACCCCGACCTGCGCCACCTCCGTGCGCAAGTTCAACGCCCAGGCCAACGAACTGAGCAACACCGTGGTGCTGTGCATCTCGGCTGACCTGCCGTTCGCCCAGGCGCGTTTCTGCGGTGCCGAAGGCCTGGAAAATGTCCAGAACCTGTCCACCCTGCGCGGCAGTGAGTTCATCGAGAACTATGGCGTGGCGATTGCTGATGGCCCGCTCAAAGGCTTGACCGCCCGTGCCGTGGTGGTGCTCGACGAAAACGACAACGTGCTGCACAGCGAGCTGGTCAAGGAAATCGCTGAAGAGCCCAACTACGACGCTGCTCTAGCTGTACTGAAATAAAGTATTTATTACAATTGTTAACGGCCTGGCCTTGTCCAGGCCGTTTTCATTTGTGCTTCAAGACCTTAGCCAACTACGCGATAGGTAAGCCCAAGGTAAATTGCCGGTAAAGGCGCTTTGCTAAATACCCGCCAGTGCTTATCGTTCAGCCTCCCGTAAAAGAAGCCCACGCGCCCAATGGTTGATCATTCCATGCAATCCTCTGTTTCCCACAAATCCCGTCGCTGGCTGTTTGGCCTGGTCGTCGTATTGATCGTCGCGGCGCTGGCCTGGAAGTTCTGGCCCGCCGGGACGGACCAAAAGCCCGGAGTAGGGCAAAAAGCGCCTGCTGAACAGGCGGGGCGGTCGGGCGGGATGCGGCCAGGGTTTGGGGGGGCGACAGGGCCGGTACCGGTTCGGGTAGCGCCGGCAGTCACCGGTGATTTTCCGCTTTACTACAAGGCGTTGGGCACCGTCACGGCCCTCAATACCATCAACGTGCGCAGCCGGGTGGGTGGCGAGCTGGTCAAGATCGCCTTTGAAGAAGGGCAAATGGTCAAGGCTGGAGACCTGCTGGCTGAAATCGACCCGCGTCCATACCAGAACGCCTTGCTCCAGGCCGAAGGCACGCTGCTGCAGAATCAGGCCCAACTGAAAAATGCCCAGGTAGACCTCGAGCGTTATCGTGGCCTGTATGCCGAGGACAGCATCGCCAAACAGACCCTCGATACCGCCGCCGCCTTGGTGGGCCAGTACCAGGGCACGGTCAAGACCAACCAGGCGGCAGTCAACGACGCCAAGCTCAATCTGGAGTTCACCAGGATCCGGGCGCCGATCTCCGGCCGGGTCGGTTTGCGGCAACTGGATGTTGGCAATCTGGTGGCCGCCAACGACACTACCGCGCTGGCGGTCATCACCCAGACGCAACCCATCAGCGTCGTGTTTACGCTGCCGGAAACCAACCTGGATACCGTGCTTGCCCGCTATCGCAGCGGGGCGAAGCTGCCAGTGGAAGCCTGGGACCGTAGTGACCTGAAGCTGCAGGCCAGCGGTGTACTGCAAAGCCTGGACAACCAGATCGACATCACCACCGGCACCCTGAAGTTCAAGGCTCGCTACGATAACCGCGACCAGTCGCTGTTCCCCAACCAGTTCGTCAATGTGCATCTGTTGGCCGACACCCTCAAAAATGTAGTCCTGGCGCCGACCGCTGCGATTCAGTTCGGCACCAACGGCACCTTCGTCTACGCCCTGGATGGCGATAAAAAAGTCACCATCAGAAAGCTGAAGATCGGCGCCAGCGACGGCGAACACACCGTAGTCACCGAAGGCCTGGCCGCAGGTGATCGAGTAGTGCTAGAAGGCACCGATCGCCTGAAGGAAGGCAGTGAGGTGGATGTGGTCAACGACAGCCAGGACGTGCCCACCACGCCGACCGAACACCTGCAGGGCAAAACGGCGGCGGCCCCGGCTGAACCGGCCGTGGCCGACAAGGCGAAAAAGGGCGGCGCATGAACCTCTCGCGTCTGTTCATCCTTCGCCCGGTCGCCACCACCCTGAGCATGCTGGCCATCGTGCTGGCCGGTCTGATCGCCTATCGGTTGCTGCCGGTGTCAGCATTGCCCCAGGTCGATTATCCGACCATCCGCGTGATGACCCTGTACCCGGGCGCCAGTCCCGACGTGATGACCAGCGCCGTGACCGCCCCCCTGGAACGGCAGTTCGGGCAGATGCCGGGCCTGACGCAAATGGCGTCCACCAGCTCCGGCGGCGCGTCGGTGATTACCCTGCGTTTCAGCCTCGACATCAACATGGATGTCGCCGAGCAACAGGTGCAGGCGGCGATCAACGCGGCCACCAACCTGCTGCCCAACGATCTGCCGGCCCCGCCGGTGTACAACAAGGTCAACCCGGCCGACACCCCGGTGCTGACCCTGGCGATCACCTCCAAGACCATGTTGCTGCCCAAGCTCAATGACCTGGTGGACACCCGCATGGCGCAGAAAATCGCCCAGATCAGCGGGGTCGGCATGGTTTCGATCGCCGGCGGTCAGCGCCAGGCTGTGCGGATCAAGGTCAATCCCGAGGCCCTGGCAGCCGCAGGTCTGAACCTGGCGGACGTGCGCACCCTGGTCGGCGCCTCCAACGTCAACCAGCCCAAGGGCAACTTCGACGGACCGACCCGGGTCTCGATGCTCGATGCCAACGATCAGTTGACCTCACCCAAGGACTACGCCGAGCTGATCCTCGCCTATGCCGACGGCGCTCCGTTGCGCCTCAAGGATGTCGCGCAGATCGTCGATGGCGCCGAGAATGAACGCCTTGCCGCCTGGGCCAACGAAAATCAGGCCGTGTTGTTGAACATCCAGCGCCAGCCGGGGGCCAACGTCATCGAGGTGGTAGACCGGATCAAGGCCTTGCTGCCGAGCATTACCGACAACCTGCCGGCCGGCCTGGACGTTACGGTGCTGACTGACCGCACCCAGACCATTCGCGCTTCGGTCACCGACGTACAGCATGAACTGCTGATCGCCATCGCCCTGGTGGTCATGGTGACGTTCCTGTTCCTGCGTCGGGTCAGTGCCACGATCATTCCGTCGGTGGCTGTACCGTTGTCGCTGATCGGCACGTTCGGCGTGATGTACCTGGCCGGTTTTTCCATCAACAACCTGACGCTGATGGCCCTGACCATTGCCACCGGTTTTGTGGTGGACGATGCCATCGTCATGCTGGAAAACATTGCCCGCTACATCGAGGAGGGCGAAAGCCCCATGCAGGCCGCGCTCAAGGGCGCGAAGCAGATTGGCTTCACTTTGATTTCGCTGACGCTGTCGCTGATCGCGGTGTTGATCCCGTTGCTGTTCATGGCCGACGTGGTTGGGCGCTTGTTCCGCGAGTTCGCCATCACCCTGGCGGTGGCGATCCTGATCTCTCTTGTGGTGTCGCTGACCCTGACGCCGATGATGTGTGCCCGGTTGCTCAAGCGCGAACCCAAAGAGCAGGAGCAGGGGCGTTTCTACCGCGCCAGCGGCGCCTGGATCGACTGGATGATCGCCGCCTACGGTCGCAAGTTGCAGTGGGTGCTCAAGCATCAGCCGCTGACCCTGCTGGTTGCCGTGGGCAGCCTGGTGCTGACGGTGGTGTTGTACCTGGCCGTGCCCAAGGGGTTTTTCCCGGTGCAGGACACCGGGGTGATCCAGGGTATTTCCCAGGCGCCACAGTCGATTTCCTTCGCCGCCATGAGCGAGCGCCAACAGCAGCTGGCCAAGGTGATCCTGGCCGATCCAGCGGTGCAGAGCCTGTCTTCCTACATCGGCGTGGACGGCGACAACGCCACGCTCAACAGTGGTCGCTTGCTGATCAATCTCAAGCCCCACAGCGAACGGGATGACAGCGCCACCGAAATCATCGCCCGCTTGCAGCCGCAACTGGACCGGCTGGTGGGCATCCGCCTGTTCATGCAACCGGTGCAGGACCTGACCATCGAAGACCGGGTCAGCCGCACCCAGTACCAGTTCAGCCTGTCTTCGCCGGATGCCGAGTTGCTTAGCCTCTGGAGCGATCGCCTTGTCGAAGCCTTGGCCCGGCAGCCGGAGTTGACCGACGTCGCCAGCGACTTGCAGGACAAAGGTCTGCAGGTCTACCTGGTGATCGACCGCGACGCCGCGTCTCGCCTGGGCGTATCGGTGTCGGACATCACCGATGCACTGTATGACGCTTTCGGCCAGCGGCAGATTTCCACCATCTACACCCAGGCCAGCCAGTATCGGGTGGTGTTGCAGGCCCAGGCCGGGGAGCGCATCGGGCCGCAGGCGCTGGATCAGATTCACGTCAAGACCACCGATGGCGGCCAGGTGCGGCTGTCGAGTCTGGCCCGCGTCGAGGAGCGTCAGGCCCAGTTGGCCATTGCTCACATCGGCCAGTTCCCGGCGGTGATGATGTCGTTCAACCTGGCGCCCGATGTAGCCCTCGGGCACGCGGTGGACGTGATCGAGAAGGTCCAGCAGGACATTGGCATGCCGGTCGGGGTGCAGACCCAATTCCAGGGCGCGGCCCAGGCGTTCCAGGCCTCGCTGTCGAGTACCTTGCTGCTGATCCTGGCGGCGGTGGTGACCATGTACATCGTGCTCGGCGTTCTGTACGAGAGCTACATCCACCCGATCACGATTCTCTCCACATTGCCCTCGGCGGCCATCGGCGCCTTGCTGGCGCTGATCATCAGCGGCAATGACCTGGGCATGATCGCGATCATCGGCATCATCCTGCTGATCGGCATCGTCAAGAAAAACGCGATCATGATGATCGACTTCGCCCTCGACGCCGAGCGCAACCAGGGCATGGACCCGCAGACGGCCATCTACCAGGCCGCGTTGCTGCGTTTCAGGCCGATCCTGATGACCACACTGGCGGCCCTGTTCGGTGCGGTGCCACTGATGCTCGCCACTGGCTCCGGCGCCGAACTGCGCCAGCCTTTGGGGCTGGTGATGGTGGGTGGGTTGTTGGTGAGCCAGGTGCTGACGTTGTTCACCACGCCGGTGATTTACCTGTATTTCGACCGCCTGGGGCGCCGCTTTGCCAAGCCTGATGGGGAAGAGGCGCGGGTATGACGGTATCTAGCGGCAAGCTTCCAGCAGCAAGCGACAAGCTAAAGCCTGTGCACGACTTGCTTTTCTCTTGCAGCTTGCAGCTTGAAGCTTGGAGCGGTCACCCATGAACCTCTCCGGCCCTTTCATCCGCCGCCCCGTAGCGACCATGCTGCTGAGCTTTGCAATCATGCTGCTCGGTGGCGTGAGCTTTGGCTTGCTGCCGGTTGCACCGTTGCCGCAGATGGATTTTCCGGTGATCGTGGTCCAGGCCAACTTGCCGGGGGCCAGCCCCGAGGTGATGGCGTCGACGGTAGCAACGCCGCTTGAGCGTTCCTTTGGCGCCATCGCCGGGGTCAACACCATGAGCAGCCGGTCCAGCCAGGGCTCTACCCGGGTGATCCTGCAATTTGACCTGGACCGCGACATCAACGGCGCGGCGCGGGAAGTGCAGGCGGCCATCAATGCCTCGCGCAACCTGTTGCCCAGCGGCATGCGCAGCATGCCCACGTACAAGAAGGTCAACCCGTCCCAGGCGCCGATCATGGTGCTGTCGCTGACCTCGGATGTGCTGGAGAAGGGCCAGCTCTACGATTTGGCTTCAACCATCCTTTCCCAGAGCCTGTCCCAAGTGTCGGGCGTGGGCGAGGTACAGATTGGTGGCAGTTCCTTGCCGGCGGTGCGCATCGAACTGGAGCCGCAACTGCTCAACCAGTACGGCGTAGCCCTGGATGATGTGCGCAGCGCCATTGCCGACAGCAACGTTCGCCGGCCCAAGGGTTCGGTCGAGGACGCACAGCGCATGTGGCAAATCCAGGCCAACGATCAGTTGGAGAAGGCCAAGGACTACGAAACGCTGATCATCCGTTACCAGGACGGCTCGGTGCTGCGGCTCAAGGACGTAGCAAAAGTCACCGACGGCGTCGAAGACCGCTACAACAGCGGTTTCTTCAACGATGACGCAGCCGTGCTGCTGGTGATCAACCGTCAGGCTGGCGCCAACATCATCGAGACGGTCAATGAGATCAAGAACCAGCTGCCGGCGTTGCAGGCCGTGCTGCCGGCCAGCGTCAAGCTGAACCTGGCCATGGACCGCTCACCGGTGATCAAGGCCACGCTGCACGAGGCGGAAATGACCCTGCTGATTGCCGTGGCCCTGGTGGTGTTGGTGGTGTTCCTGTTCCTGGGCAACTTTCGCGCCTCACTGATCCCGACCCTGGCGGTACCGGTGTCCCTGGTGGGTACGTTTGCGGTGATGTACCTCTACGGCTTCTCCCTGAACAACCTGTCGTTGATGGCGTTGATCCTCGCCACCGGCCTGGTGGTGGACGACGCCATCGTGGTGCTGGAGAACATTTCCCGGCACATCGACGAAGGCGTCCCGCCGATGAAGGCGGCCTACCTGGGCGCCGAAGAGGTGGGCTTTACGCTGCTGTCGATGAACGTCTCACTGGTGGCGGTGTTTCTCTCGATCCTGTTCATGGGCGGGATTATCGAGAGCCTGTTTCGCGAGTTCTCCATCACCCTGGCGGCGGCCATCGTGGTCTCGCTGGTGGTGTCGCTGACCCTCACGCCGATGCTCTGCGCTCGCTGGCTCAAGCCCCACGTGCCGGGGCAGGAGAATCGCTTGCAGCGCTGGAGCCGGCGCCTCAACGAGCGGATGGTGCGTGGTTACGCGCGCAGCCTGGACTGGGTGCTGCGCCATCGGCGCCTGACCTTGCTGAGCCTGCTGGTGACCATAGGGGTGAACATCGCGCTCTACGTGGTGGTGCCGAAAACCTTCATGCCTCAGCAGGACACCGGCCAGTTGATCGGTTTCGTGCGCGGCGACGACGGACTCTCGTTCAACGTCATGCAGCCGAAGATGGAAATCTTTCGTCGCGCCGTGCTGAAGGATGAAGCCGTAGAAAGCGTGGCGGGGTTCATCGGCGGCAACAACGGCACCAACAATGCCTTCATGCTGGTACGCCTCAAACCGATCAACGAGCGTGGTATCTCCGCGCAGAAAGTCATCGAGCGCTTGCGCAAGGAGATGCCCCTGGTGCCGGGTGGCCGCTTGATGCTGATGGCCGACCAGGATCTGCAGTTTGGTGGTGGACGTGAGCAGACCACCTCGCAGTATTCCTACATCCTGCAGAGCGGTGACCTGGCGTCGCTACGTCAGTGGTACCCCAAAGTCGCGGCGGCCTTCAGGGCCTTGCCGGAGCTGACCGCTATCGACGCTCGCGACGGCGGCGGCGCCCAGCAGATCACGCTGGTGGTGGACCGTGACCAGGCCAAGCGCCTGGGCATCGACATGGATATGGTCACCTCGGTGTTGAACAACGCCTACAGCCAGCGGCAGATATCCACCATCTATGACAGCCTCAACCAGTATCAGGTGGTGATGGAGGTCAACCCCAAGTACGCCCAGGACCCGAGCACCCTCGATCAGGTCCAGGTCATTACCGCTGACGGCGCGCGGGTGCCCCTGTCGACCATCGCGCATTATGAGAGCAGCCTGGAGGATGATCGGGTCAGCCATGAGGGTCAGTTCGCCTCCGAGGACATATCGTTCGATTTGGCCGAGGGTGTGACGGTGGAGCAGGGCACGGCCGCCATCGAGCGGGCAATTGCCAGGCTCGGGATGCCCGAAGACATCATCGCAAAAATGGCCGGCACCGCCGATGCGTTCGCGGCAACCCAGAAAAGCCAGCCGTTCATGATCCTGGGTGCATTGCTGGCGGTGTACCTGGTGCTGGGTGTGTTGTACGAGAGCTACATTCATCCGCTGACCATCCTGTCCACCTTGCCGTCGGCCGGTGTCGGCGCACTGCTGTCGATCTACTTGTTGGGCGGCGAGTTCAGCCTGATCTCGTTGTTGGGGTTGTTCCTGCTGATTGGCGTGGTGAAGAAAAACGCGATCCTGATGATCGACCTGGCGTTGCAACTGGAGCGCGGCGGGCAGTCGCCGCAGGACTCGATCCGCAACGCCTGCCTGCTGCGCTTGCGGCCGATTCTGATGACTACGCTGGCGGCGATCCTCGGTGCCTTGCCGCTATTGCTTGGCGGTGCCGAAGGCTCTGAGATGCGCCAGCCGCTGGGCCTGACCATCATCGGCGGACTGGTGTTCAGCCAGATCCTGACCCTCTATACCACGCCTGTGGTTTACCTTTATCTCGACAAACTGCGCCATCGCTTCAACCGCTGGCGCGGCGTGCGCACTGATGCTGCCCTGGAAACTCCGCTATGACCGACCGTTCGCTTTTCAATCTTGTCGCACCGCTGGCGACCGCCCGTGGCTCGCGGCTGCTGAGCCTGACGCTGTGCGTGGCGATGCTCAGCGCCTGCGCCATCGGCCCGGATTACCAGCGCCCGGTGGCCGCGGCGCCCGTGCAGTACAAGGAGGCTGAGGGTTGGCGCCAGGCCAATCCTAGCGACGCCTTGGCTCGGGGTGCCTGGTGGGAGTTGTACGGCGATGCCCGGCTCAATGGCCTGGTGGAGAAACTCAACACCTCCAACCAGACCGTGGCCCAGGCCGAAGCCCAGTACCGTCAGGCCCAGGCCTTGGTTCGCAGTGCCCGGGGCGCGTTCTTCCCCTCCGTTGAACTGACCGTCGGCAAGAACCGCTCCAGCCAGGGCACCGGCAGCAGTAATTCGAGCCTGAGCAGTTCGGCCAGTGGCATCCGCGACACCTACAGCGCCCAGGCCGGTGTCAGTTGGGAGGCGGACGTCTGGGGCAAGTTGCGTCGCACTCTGCAAGCCAATGAAGCCAGCGCCGAAGCCAGCTTCGCCGATCTGGCCGCCATGCGCCTGAGCCAGCAATCGGAACTGGTGCAAAACTACCTGCAATTGCGGGTGATCGACGAGCAGAAGCGCTTGTTGCAGACCACCGTGGACAACTATCAGCGTTCGCTGAAGATGACCGAAAACCAATACCGCGCGGGCGTATCCGGCAGGGACGCGGTGGCTCAGGCGCAGACTCAGCTCAAGACTACCCAGGCCGAGTTGATCGACCTGATCTGGCAACGCGCTCAATTTGAAAACGCCATCGCCGTGCTGATCGGCCTGCCGCCGGCCGAATTCAGCCTGGCAGAAACCCAGGACATCCCGACCCTTCCGCAAATCCCCGTGGCGCTGCCCTCGCAGTTGCTTGAGCGCCGGCCGGACATTGCCTCGGCGGAGCGTTCGGTGATGGCCGCCAACGCCAACATCGGCGTGGCCAAGGCCGCCTATTACCCGGACCTGACCCTGAGCTTGAGCGGCGGTTACAGCAGCAGTACCTACGATAACTGGGTGAGTGTGCCGAATCGCTTCTGGTCGGTGGGACCGCAGCTGGCGATGACGTTGTTCGATGGCGGCCAGCGTTCGGCGGAAGTCGACCGCACCGTCGCGGCCTACGACCAGACGGTCGCCACCTATCGTCAGACGGTGCTCGACGGTTTTCGCGAAGTGGAAAATTACATGATCCAGCTCAAAGTCCTGGAAGACGAAGCCCGCGTGCGCCAGGAGGCCCTGGATGCCGCCCGCGAATCCTTGCGCCTGACCCAGAACCAGTACAGGGCAGGGCTGATCGCCTACCTGGATGTCGTCACGGTCCAGGCCACCGCGCTGAGTAATGAACGCAGTGTGCTGACCTTGCAGCAGAGCCGGTTGATCGCGAGTGTGCAACTGATCGCCGCATTGGGTGGTGGGTGGGATGGGCAGATGCAGGTGAGTGAATAATCCGTGATTGAAGGTGATCCCTGTGGCGAGGGGATTTATCCCCGCTGGGCTGCGCAGCAGACCCCAAATACCTCTGTCGGGATGCAGGGGCCGCTTCGCGCCCCAACGGGGATAAATCCCCTCGCCACAGAGACATCTTTACCTGACCGGTCGCCAGGTCCCGCTTTTGGCCGATGCACTGTCTACGACCCGGTGCGTTGACTTGTTATAGTTCAGGCCTCTTTTTCAGCCGGTAAAGGATCACTGCCATGTCGCAATACCAAGCGTTCACCGTCGAACTTGCAGACAATATCGCCCATGTGCAGATCAATCGACCGGACAAGATCAATGCAATGAACGCCGCGTTCTGGAGCGAGATCGTCGAAATCTTCCAATGGATCGACGACACCGACGAAGCGCGCGTGGTGGTATTGAGCGGGGCCGGCAAACACTTCTCCTCGGGCATCGACCTGATGATGCTGGCCGCCGTCGCCAATGAGCTGGGCAAGGACGTGGGCCGCAACGCACGCCTGTTGCGCCGCAAGATCCTGCAACTGCAAGCCTCGTTCAACGCCGTGGACAACTGTCGCAAACCGGTGCTTGCCGCTATCCAGGGTTATTGCCTGGGCGGCGCCATCGACCTGATTTCAGCCTGCGACATGCGTTATGCCGCCGAGGATGCACAGTTCTCCATCAAGGAAATCGATATCGGCATGGCGGCCGATGTTGGCACATTGCAACGCTTGCCCCGGATCATCGGGGACGGCATGCTGCGTGAACTCGCTTATACGGGGCGCACCTTTGGTGCCGACGAAGCGCGCAGCATCGGCCTGGTCAATCGTGTCTACAGTGATACCGCCAGCCTGCTTGACGGTGTCATGGGCATCGCTCGGGAAATCGCCGCCAAGTCGCCGATCGCCGTGACCGGTACCAAGGAAATGATCAGCTACATGCGCGACCACCGCATCGACGACGGGCTGGAATACGTCGCCACCTGGAACGCCGCCATGCTGCAATCGACCGACCTGCGCGTGGCCATGGCCGCCCATATGAGCAAACAGAAACCTGAATTTCAGGATTGATTGATCATGATTTCACGCTGGACCACCGCAGTACTCGATACCGATCTCCCGGGGGGCTGGGCCGTGGCCCGCAGCCCGGAAGGCTTTCTGTTCGATGACAACGGCGCGCTGTTTTCCCGCGACTGGCTCAAGCGCCAGGACCTGTCGATCCTCGCCGAGCATGGCATTGGCCACCTGGATGGCGAGCCGGTCTATCTGCTGGAGCTGCACAGCGCACAGGACATCCCCGGCTGCAGCTGGAAGGGGCTGCGGGCCTTCATGCTCGAGGATGACCACACGCTGTACAAGGTCCTGGGCTATGCCGCGCAGATCGGCACCTGGGCTCGGGAGTGCCGTTTCTGTGGCAGCTGTGGCAAACGCATGGGCCAGATTGCCCGGGAACGGGCGATGTATTGCGATGCCTGTGATTTGCGGCATTACCCGCGAATCTCACCAAGCATGATCGTGCTGATCACCCGTGGCGATGAAGTCCTGCTGGCCCGTTCGCCTCGCTTCGTCACGGGGGTCTACAGCACGCTGGCCGGGTTCGCCGAGCCAGGTGAGTCCGCCGAGGATTGCCTGGTTCGTGAGGTGCGCGAAGAAGTCAGCATCGAGGTGAAGAACATTCAGTATGTCGGCAGTCAATGCTGGCCGTTTCCCCATTCGATGATGCTCGGTTTCCATGCCGAATATGCCGGTGGCGACATCATCAGGCAGGAAGATGAAATCGAAGATGCCCAGTGGTTCAACGTGCACAACCTGCCGCCGCTGCCGGCCTCGCGTTCCATCGCCCGCTACCTGATCGACCTTTATGTGGCGCGGCGCTTAGGCCACGCTGAACCAGTGCTGCCAGGCTAGACGCACGGTCAAGCCCAGTACCACGGTGATAAATACCGGTCGGATGAATTTCGCGCCGCCGCTGATGGCGGTGCGCGCGCCGAAGAATGCCCCTACCATCACCGACAGCCCCATGCTCAGGCCGATGATCCAATCCACTTGCCCCGAAAAAATGAACACCGACAGCGCCGCGATGTTGCTGACGAAATTCATGCTGCGGGCCACACCACTGGCCTTGACCAGATCGATGGGATAGAGCAGCAGGCTGCTGACAGTCCAGAATGCACCCGTCCCAGGACCGGCCACGCCGTCGTAGAAGCCCAGGCTGAAACCCTGGGGCGCTTGCCAGGTCTTCTTGATCGGCGCATCGCTGTCCAGCGGCGCCTTGGGCGTGCCACCGAACAACAGGTACAGGCCACAGGCGAAGACGATCACCGGCAGCATCTTGTTCAGCCACTCGGCGGGCAGGTAATGGGCGACGATGGCGCCGGCCAAGGCACCGACCAGCGTGCCGACGAGGGCATGGGTCCACTGCCTTGGATGGAACAGCTTGCGCTTGTAGAACGTGAAACTGGCCGTGGCCGAACCAAAGGTCGAGCTGAGTTTGTTGGTGCCCAGGACCAGATGGGGAGGCAAGCCGGCGGTCAGCAGGGCCGGGGTGGTCAACAGGCCACCTCCACCGGCAATGGCATCGATGAACCCGGCAATGAAGGCAACGACGATCAGGATAGCGAGGGTGGTAAGGTCAACGCTGAGTTCGAAAGGCATGAAATGGGCTTATTTGGCAGGGCGCAGGTGGCTGCGGGGAAGGCCGGTATGTTACCCATAAATGGGGCAGGGCTGCGACTGCCTCCATGGGTCCCTGAAGTTCTCCGTGGCGAGGGAGCTGGCTCCGCTGGGTTGCGACGCAGGCCCAGAAGCCTTCGCACACCTATGTGGTTGTCGGGCGGAAGCTGGCCTTTGGACGAATTTTTTTTGAAATCAAGGGGTTGTCAGCCTAGGCAAATGAGTACATAATTGCGCCCATCGAACGCACTGGGACGTAAAAAATCTCAATGTTTTCAAGGAGATAGAGCTTCGTAAGCGTCTTGTTTCCTGATCAGGTTTGTACACGGTTGATGTAGCTTTCTTGCATCAAGCGTCTTGAGGCCGAATAGCAAAATGGTTATGCAGTGGATTGCAAATCCACCTACGCCGGTTCGATTCCGACTTCGGCCTCCACTTTAAAACAGCTCCGTAGATCCATGATTTACGGAGCTTTTTTATTTTCGGAGCAACGACAGGTTTTGTCTTGAAAAGGACAGAAGCAACCTTGCTTCGCCGGGAAGGGATGTATATATTCCCCCCTCTTGCTGCACCAGCCTCGACTGGCATATCTGCTCCACGCTGATGTCCATAAGGTTGACCGCGCTACCGCCCGAATGGCGAAACTGGTAGACGCATGGGACTTAAAATCCCCCGCTCGTAAGGGCGTGCCGGTTCGATTCCGGCTTCGGGCACCATCTAAAATCAAGGGTTTGCGAGCGAAAGCTAATGCAAACCCTTGTTTGTTTCCGGTCCGCAATTTTGATGCTGGTCCGCAATTCACTTGGTAGGCATTACTTTTTTGCCCTTGCGATTCCTGATGTATTGCTCGGTCATCACCACGGTCGTATGCCCAAGTTGATCTCTGGCTTGCAAGATATCACCGCTGGACTCTGCTTTATCTGTACCTGCCTTGGCGCGCAAGTCGCGCATCTGAAACTCAGCCTTCGGCACCCCGGCCGCTTCCCTGGCCAAGTCAAACCTCCTGCGCAACATTGCCACCGTCATCGGTGTGCCATCCTCTGTAACGATCAGCCGCGTCGAGCGGACCTTGTGTTCTGACTTCCGGGACATGATTCGATCAATCAAAACCTTCAGTTCGCCCGTTACCTCAATCCGGAGCTTCGCTTTCGTCTTGCCCTGCAGCACCCACAGCTGTCCGCCGCGAAGGTCTCGCTCGTCCATCAATCTGGTGTCGGTCACCCGTTGGCTCGTTAGGTAGGCAAGGTCCATCGCATCCTGCAAGCCGACGTCGGCTTTATCGTAGACGCGCTTGAACAGCTCATCCTCGACGTAAGTGTTCCGGCCGGTTTCCTTGTTTCCCTTGATGCCTGCGCACGGGTTGGCGAGGGCTGTGTAGCCTTTATCCCTGGCGAAGTTCCATATCGCGCTTAGCAAAGCCTTCTCACGGTTTGCCCTTACCGGTGCGGCCTTGCGCCAGGTTAGGTATTGTCTGACGTGAAGGGGTTCGATAGTTTCCAGAGGCGCTGGCGGATCATCGAAAAACGCAATCAGGTTTTTCAGTTCCCGTTTATTGTCGAGCTGCGTCAGCTTGCCTTTCGTCGGAACGACGTCGACCATGTATTTCTCGGCGACGTAGCGGAAGGTGATCACTTTGGACACCAGGTCAGTCGCGGTGCGATCGCGCTCAAGCTTGGCGTACTCCATGATTGCCAGCCCGTAGTCATTGCCCAGCGGAATTTCTTTGCGATCTTTTCCTCCAGTGTCGTAATAGTAATACACCCGGCCGCTGCGCTTCTTGCGCTCACGCAGCCGGGCTATAGAGCCGGGTTTGCTTGGTCGTCGTCCCATTTCAGCCAGCCTTACGTGGTGTCCACACGGGTTTTTCTGCTTCAAAAATTCCGACTGCGGTCACGGCCATGGCCGTAACACTCGGCCACCCGTTGACTTTGATCGTGTGCCGAACCCCGTTTTTTTTCAGGTTTTGGATCTGCCCTGCCTTGGTTCGCGCGCCGGTCAGCTCGCAAACCTCCTCGTGGGATAGAAATTGGATGCTCATGAGCTGCTCCATGCCGCGCGTGGCGGCAGAAGTTGGTGTGGGGTTATGCAGCTTTCCGCTGCGCCTTGGCTGCCAGTCGGCGGCGGGCCATGAGCGCCTGCAATCGATAGGCACAGAATCGGCGCCCATCCTCCGACCTGATCTCCGGCGCCAGATCCGCCAGGTCTTCCTCGAGGCGGCCGAAGTAGTAGAGGTGCTCCCCATCGCCCATCCATTCAGGCTGAGCAATGGCCCAGGTGCGGGCCTCGACGCAGGCATGCAGGTTTTGAACGAGCCCATATAGCCATCCCAGCTACCGGAGACGCGCTGGTATTTTTGTCCGGGCTGGATGTGGCCGTAGCACTCGCCGCACTGGTGCACCTTCCGGGCGGTGGGCGTGGTTTCGGTTTGAAAATCGGGCATGACGAATCCTCCGCCCGCCGTTCACCGGCAGGCTGTAGGTGGATTGGGGTTAGTAGGTCTTTCGTTTTGGCGGGGAGGGTGGAAAGCTGAAATAGGTGCGGCGCTTGCCGGTGTAGCCGCATTCGCTGCATCCCACTGGCGGTCCGCAGCTACAGCCACCCTCACAACCGCAACTGCAACCAGAGCAATCGAGAGTGCACCAGCCGTCTTGCTCAACCTCGCCCTCACGATTGATCGAGTAGTTGAGGCGCCTATCCAGGCGGAAACCGATGATTCTCTCGGCCTCCTCATAGGTGGCAGCCTCCATGCGGAAGCCATACATTGCCGTCGGGTCATCAATTACGCGGGTGACCTTTCTCATGGCCTGGGCCCTCGATACACAAGCATGGCCATGTAGAGCAGGGGGAGGATCATGGCGTCACCTCGCGGCGTGCCCACCAGCAGACTGGGCCGTCGTCCGTATCGTGAATCGCCAGGCAGAACCAGGCGTCGCCGTCGGGGCGATCCGGCTCCCAGTAGCTGCAGTCTGGGTCGCCCGCTTCGAAGTAACGCTCCGAGACCGCTTCGTCGCTGTGGTATTCGAGTTCAACCATCTGCACCTGCAAATGCTGTGCAGCGATCCAGGCTTTGGACTTTTCACCGTCGCCCTCTTCAAAGTCGGGCAGGTCGGGGTGCTGGAAAAAGCCGTTCTCGTCACGCACGACTGGGGCTGGCTGGATCAATTTGATTTCTTCAGGCATGACTTCGTCCTTGCCGCTATAGCGGCTGACTTTGAAGGGGGGGGTAGAGGTTTTTGGAGCTACGGCTACTATCGATATGGAATCGGTTATAGCGGTGGCTCAGATGCTCAATGAAACGGATACGGTCGGACAGACGTTTAAGCGGGCGTTTTTTCGGGTAGATGGCGTGACGATGTATTTCTTTTGGGCGATATGGGCCGGAATCATGACAAAGGTTCTATTTGATCCCAGCCAGCCAAAAATCGCTGTACTGGTCCTTTTCATGGTTGGCATGATGAACCCCATCCTATTCATCATGATGGGATTGATGCGGCTCCCTGGATTATTGACGGCGCTGGTTCTCGCCGGACTGAATGTTAAAGGCCTCTGGGTTTTCGTGTAGCTTCGACGCTGAACTGGCCTACCGGTATTGGGTGCTGATTCGCTGGGCGATGGCTTCGAGTTTTTCAGCCATTGCCCACATGTCGTTGTTGTCGCGGCGGGACGTCACGGGCGCGCGGTGGACGTTGCGGCCGCTCAGGATCCAGGCGGCGAGCAGGATTAGCCAAGCCTCGGCCTTTCGACGAACGAAGCGCCTCATGGCTGCGCTGCTGGGTGAGTTTCGTTCCAGCGCTCGAACGCTTCTAGCGTGGTGGCTGCCTCGATCTTTTCGTCGCACTGGTTGCATGCTGCGACGCCACCCGAGGCTCCGACGTCGCGATGACCTTGCTTGCACGGGTTCATGTGCCAGTCGTCATCCAGTTCCGGCCCATCCACCTCAACCACCAGGTGCTTACCGCAGGAATGGCAGAAGTTCATGCCGTTCTCTTCTGGCCCTTCATCGTGGAACGACCAAGTAGAGCCGCAGGCGCTGTTCCAGATCCCGCTTTCCCCGTCTTGGCTCCACTCACAATCACCGCCAGCGAAGTCATCAATCCGCTGATCCGCTGCGTTCAGGCGCATCTGCAGGGCGTCACACTCAAGCTTCATGATCTCTGCCCGCTTGTAGTGCTCATTGTGCAGGGCTGTCCATTTCTCTATTTCCCCAAGCAGGTACGCCTCGCGCTCGCTCGCCTGGCTCATCTTCTGGTTGAAGTCGCCAGCGTGGACCCAGAAGCCAGGTCGATCAGATGCTCCAACTGCCTGCTGGGTATAACGATCTACGTTGCTCATACAGCCTCCATCGATACCAGATCATGAGCATTCACAACCCGCATGCCGAGCGCCTTGCCGATATGAACTTCAAGGCTGGCGCCGCGGGAATCCTGCCAGCCGGGCAGGGTGACCACGGTGTCGCAGTCCATCAGCGCCTTGATGTCGCGGCGCATGCATTCGCTCCAGGTGCCTGGGTCTGGGTTGAGCTCGGCGGGGTTTGTGACGGTGTGGCCGGCGGCGCGCAGCCTGGCGGCGGTGGTGTGGAAGAGGGGGAAGTTCAGGTCCAGCATGTTGGTCATGGGGCCGCTGAGGTAGATGCGCTTCATGCTGCCTCCTGGACTTCGGCCGGTTTGCGGATCAGCCCAAGGCGTACGCCTTCATCGCGAACGATCAGGATGTCGTCGCCATATCCCCATGGGTTTTCGAAGCCGTTATCCATCGTCGGCTGGAAGTACCCGTAGCGCATTGTCGAACCATGGAGGACAAACCTGCCGAGAGACCCGACCAGGCTCTTCAGCGTGCCGCCGTGTGAGAAACCATCCCACTCGCCCTCTTTGGCGACGTTGATGCGGGCACCGGTGTAGTCGTCGTGAAGCCAGACGATCCTCCCGCGGGCATTCATCGACAGGTAGGCGTCATGGCCTGAGCCCTTGTTGCGGAAAAAGTGCCGGCCGCAACGGGCTATGACCTGCAAGAATTCGTTGGCGGCGGTGAGTCGTTCCTGGCGCCGCTGGCCCAGGGTTATCTTTTCTGCGGGCATGGCTATGTCCTATGCCGGGGCATGCCCGGGCGGTGGAGTGGGGGAATAGTGGAAAACCCACAAGAGGATTTGCGGGGTAGCTCGTTCCAAAGTGCGCATACCGAAGAGTCGTGACGGCATCATCGACTCATACCTGCACCGGAGCGCTACCGCATGAAACGAGCAATCGAAGACCTGATGTACCAGATCCTGATCGACCTGATTTTTCGCGCTGCAACCTGGCTGGCCGAGTGGATCTCGGTCATTCCATGTCCATGATTTACGCCGCGACTGCCTGCCGTTCCTCGACGCGCCACGGATCATTGGCTCGCGCCAGTGCTGCCATTGGCGGCGGGCTGACGCTGTTGCCGCACATGTGGACTTGCTGGGTCTTGGTGAACGGCTTGCCGTCGGCGCCGTGACTGATCACGTAGTCGGCGGGAAAGCCCTGAGCCTTGTACAGCTCGGACGGCTTCAGCATGCGCAGGCAGATATCGACGATGACATAGGGCGTGCCCTTCACCATCGCGGTGACCATGGCCAGGCGGTCAGGGATTGTCATGGTGCCACTCTGGCGTTCTAGGCTGCGCCCTGTTGATTCGGAAGCCGTTAAGACTTCGGCTCGATACTAGCGACGTAAGTTTTCAACGCTTCGTTCTTCACCTTTCCGTGTAATCCGTGGTGGATTTCGCGGTGGCAGGCGGGGCAGATGGCACCTATATAACGTGGGTGGTCTAGGCCGCCATCTGATAATCGATTTACGTGGTGCGGCTCTAGGTATGGTGAGCCGTTTGCCTTCATGAAAGGGGCGGCTTTCTTACAGCTCTCACAGTTCCCGGCTGCCCTCTTTAAAACGTAATTGGAGATTATTCTGCTGCGACGATATACGGTCCTGCGTGCCGATCCGCTATCTCCAGCCGATCCTGCTAACGCAGCCGCAAGAGCGCGCTTTCTCGCCTCGGCAAGTGACATAGCTGGATCTGGGGCTTCGTCTTCTCCTGAGAACGTAGGGGAGTCGATCTCGAGCCCTACGGGGACTAGGTTGAAAACGACTATCGCCCTGTCGTTGCCAAGCTTGTCAGGGCCGCGACGCCATTCATGGCTCGCACACGTGTATTCGCCGAGGTACTTCTGGCCTAAACTTTTGCCGAGTATCTCGAAAACATGCAGCGCTTTCCCCTGCTTTGAATGCTCGAGAATTGCCAGGTTTCCTTTAGTCAGAGTCATATCACCGAGCTGGCCTTCGCCTGTGTAGCTGAAAACCTGCTCCTCGCTATGCGAGTCGGTATATCCGTACTGACCACCTGAGTCGCCGGTGAAAATGAATACCGCTGGGGCCTGCGCTGATGGGGCAATTCCACTCTGGCGACTGCCTCCGAACAAATCGTGAATCTCAGTTCGCCGGTCATAAACCTGACCCGCCACAAAGCGCAGCTCTGGATCAGTTGACCGTTGCAGTTCAACGATTGTGAATCCATGCCGCTTCAAATATCCGTTTGTGGGCTGGCCACCTGAAAACAGTCCTACCGGGGTTCCGGTGGCCAAAGAAACTATTTTTTTTGCAGGGTATAAAGTGCTGTTCGCGCTGATTGCGTAGCGATGCGCTTGGTTTTCAGTCCAGCCTTTCCACTCGGGGGCGTGGCGAAATTTTTCATCGAATTGTTTTAGAGCTTGGTCCAGCTTTGCTTTTTTTACCGCGGGGATTTTCAAAGAAACGTCCTTGTAGGCAGCAGCATTCATCAGGTGGTCAATGCTCGCTCGCCCAGGCGGATGAAGCAATAGCGAAATGCTGGCTCGAATTCGGCGAACCAGGCGGCGCGCATGCCCAGCGGGTGCCAAGCCTGGGTCGCAGCTTCGATCCCGCTGCACACAGAGCGGTAGGTGACATTGGGCATAGGGGATCCTCGCCGGTTGGCGGAAGGTTGAAAAAAGGGGATCTATTTATTCGCAGAGTCCGTAAATCGAGCTGCACAGCTCAACTTCCGGATCTACTCGGATGAGGTCGTATTGCCGGCCGCCGCGGGATGTTTTGGCCCATTCGACCCTGGCGTGGATGCCGTGCGTTATCGTTCCTGCGTCAGCAGCAGATGTTGCGCCGAGGTCCGAAGCGGGGAAGAAGGTCGCGACCTTCGTTTTGCTCACCTTCGATATCAACTGCTCCCACTCCGCGAGCCGTTCAAGCTCTTCCGGGAAGCGCTTGCTGATCTCCAGCAGTTCATCCTTGCCGGCATTTATGCAGGGCATGCAGCCAACTCTGCGCATACCCAGCTCGTACAGCGGGTTCGACCTGAGGCCGTGCTTGCGGTGCATCTCGAAGCATTCTTGTGCGGTCCAGGGAAGGATCGGTCGGTAGTTCCAGAGTTCGGCGCCGTTGCTGCGCGTCAAAACGTGCTCTGATGCTGGCAATAGGGCGCGCTTCGCTCCCTCGTCGGCGCGTACACCCTGCCAGGAGCGAACATCATCACCAGCATCGAGAAGCGGCAGATGGACTTGCTTGGTTAACTGGTCGCGCTTGAGCTCTTTGGAGCAGAACGCGACCTTTGTGGATGGAAACCGGCCGTGAACCATGCACATGTCGAGGAACGGGTTCCCGGTGGTGTAGAGCAAGCCAAGGGCCTGTTCGGCAATCTCTGGCGTCCACTCATACCGGCCCTGGTTCTTGTGCGTTCCGGCGATCACGTTGCGCATCATCTGGCGACGGCCTTCGATCTGTTTCGTGAAATCGGCGCGAATCCAGCGGATAGGCACGCCGGTAGAATGCTCGATATACCTGACGTACTCGTACGTTGAAGGATGCTCGTTACCGGTGTCTGCGAAGACAGCCTGAAGGTGCTCGACCTCCTGCTCCACTGCCAGCAGGAGCATGGCAGTGCTGTCCTTTCCGCCGCTGTAGCTGATGACGTTGTGCTCGATGGTCATGGCGTTTTCCAGGTGCGCGCCGGCCTCGCCGGTTGGCGTGATTCGAGTTTGTAGGCTATTGGTTGATGGCCCAGCATGGGGCCGGGCCGAGGAGGTCGCTATGAGTCATAAGACGAGAGTTGTATTTACCGTCCACGAGACGGACGCAGGCCAGCCATATATGACGATGGAGTTTCACGATGATGTGCCGGGACTGCCGTCAGAACCGCCTGTTTTCGAGTTTGTCGACGGGTCGACGATGGAGGAGGCAGAAGTAATTGCGAAACTCATGAACGCCAAGATTTCGGCCTATCACCCCCTACCTTGAACGGTAGGAACCTGAGGTCCCCCGGAGTGACCTGTGGTGGCAATTTGGTTTGGGTTGGGGTATTACGGGTGACTGGCATGGGGCCAGATCAAGGAGAGAAAATGAGCAACTTCCCCTTCACTGTTGGTGACTTGCAGCGTCAACTCAAAAATCTCGATCCCAACGACATCTTGGAGTTTCAGGGTGGGCTGACATTCAACAGAATCAAAAGACGAGGCGAGGACCTGCAGGTTCTGGAGTTCTGCGAGGCACAAGCTTTTCTAGACGATGAATTTAAGGAGAAGAATTCGCACGTCCAAGCAGTTTTTATCAAGGACGAACCGTTTGAGGATGGTCAACTGGCACAGGAAGTTGACATCAACATTCGATAATCAAGATGGCTAATCTTGACCGAGACGCAAAGCTTCGCGCTCGTAGGCGAGCTTCAACTTTCGCGACACGTTTTCGGATATCACGTATTCGTGTCGCGGCGGCGAAAGGAACTGAGCCGATCCAGCCTGGCCCAGGCCATGCAAATGGTGAATCATCAGCGTCATGGCCTCGCCCTGTTCCTCAATACCGTTCCAGGCCATCAGGTCAGCCAGGGCCTGTCGAGTGCCGGCCAACGTGTGCAGCCGCAGCTCCTCTTCGCCGCGGCTCTTTCGCTTCGCCGCGGTCTTTGCTGACCGGTCTTTCTGAGCTGCAGCCATGGCAGGCCTCCGTTATTCCGCTGGCCGGCATTGCTAGCCAGGTCTGTCGTTTGCGTTGTTGGGTGCGGGCTGCGGATCGCTTCAAGACTTCAGCTTCCCGTTGCGCATGTTGAACGGCAGCGCCGGGAAGTCGATTTTGTAGTCCTTGAGCAGGCGGTGGAATTTCTCGTAGCTCATGCCGATCTGCTTCATGACCCTGGAACGGCTTAGGCCTACGTCGCGCAAGGCAATGATCCGCTCGACCATTCGGCCATCGGTAGCTTTGTGGCCCTGGTTGGTGGTGTATCCGCGCTTGAACTTGAAACCCATGCGGGTAGCCATGCGCTTCAAGTCGCTTTCACTAAGGTGAAATGTCTTCATGGCCTCAGTGACAGTCAGGGTTGGTGCTGCTGCCGCAACCTTGGATTCCAGGGAGGGGTTGGGTTCGGCCCGTGTGCCGTCACAGGCTTTGCCGTTGAACATCACGCCGAAGTCAGCGTCGCGGGCCTGCACAGGTAGTGTTTCTAGGGTTGCACGACATTCAAACTCCGCCGTGGCGCGAGCGATCCAGTCGCGGTCTAGATCCTTTTGGCGGATGGTGCTGAGTTCTGGGCTGATCATGATCAAGCTCCTAATCTATGGGCCTGCGCCCGCGCTTTGTCGGCGACCTCATCAACCATCCGGCCAAGCTCCAGATTGAACTGGACCAGCTCTTGATGAAGCATCGCGATGTACTCGTCATCGCGTTTAATGGTCTCGATGTAGAGGCGGCAGTCTTCATCTTGGCGCGGATCGAACGACAGGAAATCCCACCATTCCCGGCCCGTGACGAACATGCAGCCCTGAACCTGCGGCTTATGTTCCTCGGGCATGCCTTCGAGCCAGGTGCGAACGTGGACGGCCTCATTGAATGGACATTTCGACTCAATGCCCCCGTCCTCACCAATCAAGCCGTCCGGCGAACAGCCCAGCCAGTCGTACTTTGGGTGAACCACAAAGCCCGACTTGATGACGGTATTGCCGGTCAGGATTTCGTAAAAGTCGTGACTCGACTGCTCGACTTCTGTGCCCCAGGCCATCGACTTGCTACTGACCGAATGTTTCGACCTGTTAGCCAGCCGTTCAAATGCCAGTTCGCGCATATAGGTGGTGCGGGCAGCAAGTGGTTTGCGCTTGCCATGCTTGTCGCGATCCCCCCACGCAATCACATCCTTGAACCTGCTTGCTGTTAGGCGACCGCTGCGGTCTTGATGCCACTGCTCGGTGCGCTGAAGATCTACAGCGGCGCTCATTGATTCCCTCCTTGCTGATCGCTTTCAGCATTAACGTCGGCGCTCTCGTTGACGGTCGTGAACTCCGCATCTATGGTCTGCGCAATCGACTTCAGTTCGCCGTGACGGGTTACGCCAATGGCGCCGCGCTGCTGAGGTTTCAGCGCCTTCCAAGCCTTTTCGTAGCCTTCAATACCCTGCTCTTGGGCGATCTTCTTCAGGCTCTCGAACAAGTCTACGGTTGCGTCGGTAGTGTCGCCCTGCGGCACCGCTGCTGCACCTACTTCGGCAGGCTTGTTCGATGCGGCTGATGGATTTCCAGCCTGCGGCGTAATATCTACTTCCTCGGCGGACGGCATCTCGTCGTTGGTGTAGACCCCGAGGATTACGTCAGGGGCATGGAGCCGAGCCCATTTTCGAATCGCCAGGTAGGCAATCTGCTGCTTGGGGTCAGTGGCCCATTGGGTTGAGAAGCGCGGGTAGGCCTGGGTCATCATAACCTTGACCTCGCGCGGCACGGTCTCGCCGATCATGGTCAAGCGAACGATGATGCCGAGACCCTGTTCATCCTCTTTCTTCCAGGCTGCTGTGTAGTATTTTCCGCCCTTGTCGGACTTGTTTTCGTTCACGCGACCCAGGATTTTGTCCCAGTCGCCCAGGTACTCGTATTCGGGGCGGCCTTGGATAGGGGCCCGGGAAATCACGACAGCGTTGATGAGCTGCGCCTCATATCCGAGGGCGCCTCCCTGTGTAACGTGGGTTTTCTGAGCTACGGCGAAGGGGCTGATGCCCCATTGCATCGACTGCATGACGATGGCCATACAATCTGCTTGGTTTCCTCGGAAGTGCTGTGGAACAGCGGTTTTCCCGCCCGCCATCATGGCGGCAAGGTCTGTCATCGACTGCATGCTTTCGCGGTTGAGGATCAGCGCAGTCGGGCTGGCAAAATCCGTTGAAATTGCGGACAGCTGGGTAGATGCGTTCATTACTACTCCATAGCCGACGACTGTGGTCGGCCTCCGGGGTGATTTCGGGTTCTTTAGAACGACAGGGTGCGCAGCCAGGCCGATGCCTCGTCATTGGTGACGCAGAAGGCCATGGCTACGACCTCGACCACTTCGCTGGCGCTCGGCATGTTCGAGTCAACGGGTACGTCTTCCAGGGGAGCGGGGTCAGCTTCTGTCACAACCGCTGGTGTTGTTTGGACTGCTACTGGAGTCGCGACGACTTCTGCGACCGTGGCAGGTGCAGCAGCCTGTGCGCGCAGGCGAGCCAGTTCTTCTTGGTCACGCTGATACTGTGCGTCGCGCTCGCGCTGTTGGCGTTGCTGCGCTTCCATATCGCGGCGCTGCTGGTCGAGTTCATCCTGCTGTTTTTTCAAGCGCAGGCGGTCTTCCTCGGCGCGCTGCTTGCGCAATTCCTCAGCTTCGGCGTCAGCAATACGTTGCTTCTCGCGCAGTTCATCCAGTTCTTTTTGCTGGGCGGCGAGCTTGGCGGCGGCATCTTCTCGATCAACTGCAGCCTTGTGGAGGGTCTCAAGCTGCTCAATAGCGTTGTCGCGAGCGATGGTGGCCTCAGCCTCGAACTCGGCATACTCCTGGGGCAGGATCACCGACTCCTTGACATTTTTCAGGACGTTTTCGACGTCGGCAGCGCTTCGGCTTGCATATGCAGCAGCGACTGAACCGAATCGGGTAATCTTTGCCCGGATGGCTTCGACACGCTCAGCCTCGACACGCTCGCGTTCGGCCTTGGCGTCAGCGGCGCGCTTTTCTTCGGCCTTGATTGCTTCGTCGACAGGCGCCTCGATCGCCAGCACGCGATCCTTCAGCGCTTCACCGAATTCCTTCACTTGGTTGACGCGAGCCTGGGCGTCCTTAACCGCCTGCTGATAGGGAATCAGCGCCGTTTTCGTGGTATTGGCCAGGGCATAGCGGACATCGCGAATATCAACGCGAACCTCTTTCGCATTCGCCAGGCCTTCACTGGTAGAGCAGTCGACAACCAGGTTCGCGTAGGTCGTTTCCAGACGGACAATCTGTTCTTCATGTGGCCGATACTCGGCGATATCGGTGACGGCAACTGCAGGAGCAACAGCATTCTTTGTGTCGCCGGTTTCACTCGCTTCCAGGTCGGTCAATACGGCGGCTTGTTTGGCTTTTGCGGACATGACGATTCCTTGCTGCGCCGAGCGCAGCTTGTGGTGGTGTTGTTTATTGGGTGATGCGATCGGCGAGTGCGCCGAGCAACATCAGGAAAGTGCAGAAGGTGATGGCCGAGAACGACCCGCGCCAGATCAGCAAGCGCCGGGCCCGCTGACGGGCAGTCACTTCAGCACCTGGGACAGTTGCGGTACGCTGCAGGATGCCGACCTTTCGCTGACCACGGTGTAGGCGAGCATGGTCATGAGGATGGAGGCGCCGAGGATCCAGTAGAGGTACTTCATTGTCTGGCCCTCACTGCGATACGCCCCGACTTGATCGCCGCTACCAGCTTGGGCGGGAGCACGACAACAGGCAGCTCACGCGGAATGCCAGCGCCTACTATCGCAAGGCTGCGCTCAATCTCTTCGAGCTGCTCATCCAGCAGCGTTTTAACCGGTGCAGTACTCATAACGCCTCCGTGCGCTGCCTGGTGATTTTCAGGAGGCGCTTGCAGTAGTGGTTGAACTCTTCAACTGTGATGGCGCTGCCTTCCATCATTTTGGTGATCATGTGCAGCACAACCTTTCCGGCACCTGGAGGGCTGTCGGGGTGCTCCAGGCTTTCTAGCGCCTCGTCGATCAGGATGTGAGGGCTCATGCTGCAGCCCTTGGTAAAAGCTCGACGTACCTGGCCAACTCAGAGGCGCGAATTTGCTTGAGATAGGAGTCGCGCTCGCTGGTGGTGATCGCGGAAAGCTCCTCCGCCAGAATCGCCGCCATACGCGCTCTGTCTGCGGTTAGCGAAGGGATCAAGGAGGCAGGGATTGCAGACAGCTCAACCTCAATCCGGTGTGTCGCAATAGAGTGAGCGTTCACGATTTCTTTACCTCCAGGCCCCAAAATTCAGCGATCTGATCCACGGCAGCGTTTATGCGAATCGCCATTGCCTTTCTGTGAGCGACTTCAAAAGCGCGCTGCTCGGCCGTCAGCTTGGCCTGGGCCTGCAAGGCGTCGTAATCGTGGAAGAGGTCTTTGTGGGTTGGGCGCGGACGGCCCATTTCGTCGAAGTGTCGGTCCCATGCCCTGGCCTGGGCACTGTCTGCATAGCTGGTTGCCATGGTTGCCTCCAGGGTGGCGGGTCAGTCGGCGGGCGGGGTGATGAAGGGCTGCCAGTGCGTGACGCGATGTTCGAATCGAGAGCCGTCCGGGTGGCGCCAGTCAATGCCGTTCCAGTAGAGGAAGCGGGAGCCGTTCGCGAGAGCCTGTGCAGCTCTGGCTGGCGTGTAGGCGATGACATGGTGCTTGCCGCCGCTCTTCGGCAGATCCGGCAATTGATCACTGCATTTGATCCAGCCGCTCATGGCGACCTCCAGTGTTTGGGGTTAGGCGATAACGATGGATGCCAGATACGCGCGGCAATCCCGGACTCGGTCGGCTGCCGTTTGAAGCTCGGCGCCGAGAGCCTTTAAGGCGCCCAGGTGAATCATTTCCCGGCCACGGATCAGCGTTCCTTGATAGGTGCGGCTGTCGCAGGTGGAAACCGCCACCGTTACGCCGTTAATGGAAACCGAGTAGCCGGATTGGCCTGCGTGACCGCGAACGGTTGCGAGTCGCTCGGACGCGATCTGGTGGGACTTCTCGGCCAACTCCAGAGCCTTTACAGCCTCCGTGATCGCCTCCGTGTATTTGCTCATGACTCTCTCCATCTGGTTGATCCAACAAATTTCGGCTGCACACGATCCTTCCGCTGGTTGCCGTTGGGCGCGGTGTCATGTGCATGCGGGATTGGTCGGGGGAGGGTGCCGGTTACTTGTCCGGCGCTGATGTCACCAGCAGATCCTGTGGGCTATGCCCGCTTCGGGGCGCTGACAAGGCGCGCTCTCCGGGGCCGATATTCTCTCGTCGTCCCAAGCGCCCGACACTGTAGCGGCCGGGTAGGCTGTTGCTCGGCAACGGCTGGTTAGCGCTTCATGGCGGTATCTCCTATCGCTCGCTCACTGGGCAGGCAGTGGCCACCTATCGAAGCTGCATTGGAATGTCGGTCCTGACCAAGATGCCTAACTACGTCCGCCCGTTCGCATACAAACAGTTGGCCTGGATCAGCTTTTTTCATGGGGCGCCGACATTCCGATGCAGCCTCTTTCGAGGTGATCGGGCAGTTAACGACAGGCTGTCGTGGCGCTGGTTGTTCAGTGGCTGGCTCTCTCGGCGGCCTCAAACTCGCTGCCGAGAATCTCGGTCATCACATCATTCGGTTTTGCCGATGTGCTGACGTAGATGCAGTCAGGCGTCACGACCTGCTTGTAGCTGTTGAAGAAAAGCGCGCCGCCGCCAAGGCCCATGGCGCCCAGGAACGGCTCCAGGTCGGCTTTATCCTTGGGCTTGTTCGCCTTGAATTCTTCCTGGAGCTTTTCCAGTTCGAGCTTCAGCGCTTTCCGCTCTTCACCCTTTGTTCCTGGCGGGAGAGACGAGCGCGGAAACTGAGAGCCATCAGCCTTAGGATCTGGCTTTGTCCAAAGCGGCTGCGGCATCGGAGGTTTGAATTTCAGGCCGTAGAAGTTACGACCGCTGTGCACGCTGGTTTGGAACAGTGCGGTGGCACCTGCAAAGCGCTTGGCAAACTCTTCGCCCTGCACCTGCAAACGATCCGCGCTTTCCCTGTACGCCTTCCAAGCCGCCAGAACACCGGCATCGCTTGTCTTGTAGTAGGCCATTTCGACTCTCCGTTGTTTGGCTTTCGAATGCCTCCAGGGGGACTAGAGGCATTTGTAAAGCCAGATGGCCGACCTGAAACAGCAGGGAGCCATCTGTTTGTTGCTCGGTGCTGGCTGCTAGATGGTCGCCGCAACCTTGAGCGAAGCTGCGCAGGAGGTAATCGCATCCTTGGCGGCCTGCTCGATGTTCTTGGCGATCACTTTGTTCACATCGTTGATCGCTGACTTCGCGCTTTTCTCAAGGGTGTCCTTGATGTAGAGCTTCATCAGAACGGTGAGGCGCGGGCCTGATTCGCGCCAGCTGTAGCTGTCCTTCGATTCGTCTTTCGACTGGCCGTGGTAGTCGACCTTCTCGCTCATGTACACCTCAGCGCGACTGGCGATGTACTCTTTGAAGGTCATCGGTTCGCCCTTCGGCTCGCCGTAATGACTGGTCTTGCGCATGTCGGCGGATTCGATGATCTCCCCAACGCGCGGCAGAACATGCTCAGCGAACATCGCGTCGATCTTCTGGTCGACCGCATCCTTCACGCGCTTTTCGATCTGCTGCTTGAAACGGGACGCTTGCGTGCTTTCCTCGTCGTCGTCCCCGTAACTGGTGGAATAGAGGAGGGCATGCACTGCTTGATCCACGATACGATCGGTAAGGTCAGTTGCGCTCACGCCCAGCGCCTCAAGGGTCTTGATATCCATTCCTGTCACCTGCTGTTGTGCCCTACTGGGCGGTTGATTTTCCGGATGCGCCTGCTTCCAAGCGCATCGAGAAAATCTGTTTTCTCCACCACGCGCATCGCCGGATTCATATCTCTGGCCGGCGTCACACATTTCATGAACGGTGTTCTTCGACGGCTGGCTTGCGTGGTTTCGCGTACTCACATCTGGTGAGCACGGCCAGTTCCAGAGCTGGCATGGCATCGACTATTTGTTGCTCGCACTTACCGGATGGAACCCGGGGTAGTCGATGGCGAGGATCCTGTGCTGTTAAAGAGCGGCGGGTCTGTTGAGGCCCTGGCGAGTCGCTGTGGCGTCTCGATGGATGAACAATAAGCCAATGCCTAATATCTGTAAATAGGTAATGCCTAATTATTTTCACGTTTTTATCTCCTCCCACTCATCCCAAGGGAGTAGTTACTTTTCCTTCTGGCTGAGATAGGCTTTGCTAAACCTGTATGGATATACAGCAATAGGTGAGGTGAGGAATGGCGAAGCAGGGGAATAACAAAGAAGAAACCCGGCGCGAAATGACCGGGTTAGAGCGGCTGGGCTTGAGGGTTTCGAACATGATCAATCACCCGGTGGCGCAGATTCAGCGCTGGGTGACGATCCACCGCCTGGACAGCGACGGGGATCGAGAATGGGAGGAGGTGATAGGTGTGCTATCCGAGACGGACGGTATAGACATAACGTTCAACGACGATGAATCGGTGACGCTGAGGTGGGAGGCGTACGCCGAGGAGGATCGGCCGGTGGAGGTTAGCGAAAGGGCAGAAGAGCCGGTGCCTTTCTAATGTCCAAAATAAAGCCCGGCGCCAGGGCCGGGCTTCAGTGCATGGGGAAGAGAGTTACTTAGGTGCTGTCTGGGCGGGCTGATCGGCGGGCTTGCCTTGTTCCTGCCCGGCCTGGAAAACCGAAACAGTTGTGGAAACGGCCGAAAGAACATTGGCTTGGTTCGCGTAGTAGGCCCCAACCAGGATCGCTACTACAGCAAGCAGCTGAACCACAACAGCAGCCCAGTAGTTGGCTTTAACGGTAGCCGCTTGCTTCGCTGCTTCTTCGGCTCCCTCCGCAGCTTTTGTGGCTCTTTCAGCAAGCGCCTCAAACCTTTTGTCGCGTTCCAATTGGGCTTTATCGCGCTCGATTTGCACGGCCGATTGCGTCGCGAGGAATGCGTCAATTTTTGATGACACAGACTCTACGCGAGCATCCATTCTGGCTTCGATGGTCTCGAGCTTGGCATTGAATTCTTCGCGCGTTATGTCATTCATAACTTCAGTATCTTCCATGACTTGTCCGTTGTCACCAAGTGAAACTGGACTTTCCCCGCGAGATGGGGCTCGGAATTTAGGTCCTGCATGCTCAAAGCCGGTTTTGATCTCACCGCACGTGGAAAACCTATTCAATTGATCAGTCCTCCTCCCCGGGAGCTGGATCGAAATCCAATTCGGGCTCCTCTGGATTGGCATCAGCCCACCGCTTTACAACCTTTGAAACATGATGTCTTAAATAACCACAATTTTCACAGTGGATTGCGAAAGTGGATATGGTTACAGATTTGTCGCCATCCCTAAGCGGGGCGACGATCCGATAAGTGTCACCTTCGGGGCCTGGACATATCACTGTCCACTGGTCACACCCACAGACAGGGCAGTCCGACTCAGGACTTTTTTCGTTTAAAAATCTAACGAAGTCTCGCGTTCTCACGGCAAGCTTCGCACGTGGTGGATTTGAATCGTGTTCGTCAGACATAAATCTTCCCAAACTCTATTCGAAAGGTGGCCTGGCCGGTACGAAGCAATGGTTGCCAAAATTTAAAAGGGTCAGCAGGGTGGAGCATTGGTAAAGCTCTCATACGAGATTTGCGTTCCACACTAGCAGCACCCGCGCCTGAATATAGGTTTCATCTGCGCGGATCGTTCGAGCGGGATGGAGCGCATTGTCCGAAATCATGCTGAGCTGGTCATCACCCAGCCACTGGAGCCGCTTGATGAAGAGGTGGCCGTCCCAGGAGAACATGTAAATCCCATCCCCAACGAACTCCCGAATGCTGATGTCCACGAGCAACGGGTCGCGGTGCTTGATGGTTGGCGCCATTGACTGACCCCAGCCCGTGACCATCTTCAGATGGAAGTGTTCTTTGAACTCGACGCCCATCTCGCGCAGGTGCTGGGGGCTAACTCGGATGTCCTGGAGCATTTCAGGATAGTCGTGCGGGATCTGCCCGCCGCCCATTGCGGCACGAACGTCGTAGTGCGCAATCCACACCTCATCACCGACCGCGCCAGGACGGTAATAATCTAGCTCGATCACGCCGCCGCCATCATCGGCTTCAGCTGCGGCGAGCAGGCGCCGGCGAGACTCCTCAGAAAGCCCCTTTCCCTGCGATGCCAGCATCCCTCGGACTATCTCTGCCGCCGAAGGAGCGGGGGAGTCGTCAACCGATTCGCCTACGTCGTCAGGAATGTTCCCGTAAGAGAAGCCTGGTCGCAGCCCCCAGTGCTCCGGGCCCACGACGTCTGCGAAGTAGGCGATCACATCCATCAGCTTCGACTTGTCGATGCGGCCGTTTTTTACCCAGCCCTGCACCGACGGAGGCTTCACCTGGAAGTCGTCTGCGAGTCTCTTTTTCGATACGCCCTTGGCGATCCGCGCGGCCTCGATGGCGGCGCCTAAATCCGGTCCGGTAAGCATTGCCTAATTAGGCCTATCGACATATAGATTAGGCAATGGCTTGTCTACGATAAGGTAATGCCTTATATTCATCCCAAATCTCCAGGAGAGAACTCATGAAATCAGCAGAAGCAGCCAAAGAAGCATCCCGCTTGCTGGGCAGCCAGGCGGAGATGGCGCGCCTGCTGCGGGTTACTGCACCAACCGTGAACCAATGGTGTTCCGGTGAGCGTGCGGTCCCGGCCAAACGCGCCTTGCAAATCGAGGCGTTGACCGAAGGCCAGATCAAGAAGGCCGACCTTTGCCCGTCGTTTCCGTGGGCACAGATCAGCTCTGCGCCCAATCAATCCCTTTCAGCCGCTTAACCAACCTTGCATGCACTAAAGGAGCAAACCCCGTATGGGCTTTAAAGACCCCCTCAATCAGCGCCGAGACATCGCCCGCAAGATCCGTCTCTATCCGTTGCTTGATCGACAACTTCAGCGCGCCGCCGACAAAAGCCGCCGCGAGTACGCCACCTATCTCTTCGAGATGCTCGAGTGGGCAGCGGTTAACGGCGCCATCGAGGCACTCATGCCCGAGGATCTCAAGGACCTCAAGAATATCGCGGGCTAGAGCCCCTCAGGAGGGCACGAATGCAATTCACAGAAGAAAACGTGCCGCCAGAGACCCGCGTCAAGGTTCACCAGCTTATGGAGGCAAGAGGGTGGACGTTTGAAGAAGCGGTAAACGAGATCCTTCTTGAGGCAATTACCTCAGGGGCAACGGTCTTCGTTGGCAGGCATAAGGCGCCAGTTCTGACGCTGGTGGGACTTAAGAGGCCCTCAACTGGATAGGTGAGGCCCTCACGTAGGGACTGAAGAAGGTCCCGCTTTTCGACAGGCATAAAAAAACCACCGGACGAGGGTGGCTTTTTCAACAGCGGTAACAACTGGAGCAAATCATGCACCAATCCAACCAAGCGATCAATACCCCGGCCAATGTCGCGACACGTTTCGCCGGATCTGAAAACGTGTCGCACAAAATGAGCAGCTTCGACTTGCTCGAATTGGTCAACACAGCCCGCACCGAGTTCGGAGAAAGCGAGGTTCGCCGCGCCGACTTCACCGCCCGGTGCCGTGATGAGCTGGAGGGGGAATACTACGAAACTTTCGTAGTAAGGAATCAGCGTGGTCCAGCCTCGGAAGGGCTGATGCTGACGAAGGACCAGTGCCTGCTTGTTTCAATGCGCGAGTCGAAAGCCGTCCGCCGTTCCGTGGTCGCGAAGCTCAACAGCTTGGCGCAGCCTCAGCAGCTCTCCACCATCGAAATCCTGCAGATCGCCATGGATTCTGAAAAGGCCCGCTTGCTACTGACCGCCCAGGTCGAACAGCAGGCCACCAAGATCCATTCCCTGGAGAACCTGTTCAAGGAAGGCATGACCCACACCCAGTTCTGCAAGGGCCTGAATGGGGTCAACGTCATGCAGGTGGGCAAGTACCTGGAGACGCGGAACTGGCTCTACAACGAGAGCAAGACTGGCCTGCGGCTGCGCGTGGCGTCCTATGCCCGCGACAAGTACATGACCGAGCACCAGCACGAAGTCACTCCCCACGGCAAAGAGCCGTTCGTTTCCTTCACACCTGTCCTGCTGAAGAAGGGTGCCGCCCGCCTGTACGACCTGTACCTGGCCGGCGAGCTGCCCATGAAGAAGACCTGGGATGGGCTGTACACCCATGACAAGGCTCTGCGAGGTGCAGCGTGAGCATGGGCCTTATGGTCGCCGCGATGAAGCTTCGCGTCGGCAATCCATTGCGCAAGCTGGTACTGATCAAGCTGGCCGACAATGCGAGCGATATAGGCGAGTGCTGGCCGTCCTATCAGCACGTAGCTGACCAGTGCGAAATCAGCAAGCGCTCAGTCATGAACCACATCACCGCGCTTTGTGAGGCGGGACTATTGCGCAAGGAAATCCGCAAGGGTGGTCCGAAAGGGAACTCGTCAAACGTTTACTTCCTCACCCTCGATGGTGGTGCACCTCCTGCACCAGGGGTAGTGCAGCAGATTCACCAGGGTAGTGCAGCAGGTTCACCCCCTAGTGAATCTCCTGCACCAGGGGGTAGTGCAGGAGCTGCACCCAGAACCAGTCACTCTTCTGAACCGGTCATTGAACCGGTCATTGAACCAATTGCGACCCAGGCTTCCGCCAAGGCCGCGACGGGGCAGGTTGTGCCATTCGCTCCCCAGCAGCCACGGGTTGAGATTCCCGTCGACATGCCAGGGCCGAAGGACCAAACCTGCAAAACCTTCAAGGTCTGGGCGAACTACGCCATGGCCTACCGCAAACGCTACAGCGCCTGGCCGGTATGGAACGCCAAGGCAGGCAAGCAGATGGCGCTGCTTGTTGACCGCCTCGGCGCCGACGTCGCCCACCACGTCGCAGCCCACTACCTGAAGACCAGCGATGCCGCCGTTCTCCGCAAGTGCCACAGCCTCAACGAGCTACTGGCGAACGCGGAGAGCTACCACACCCAATGGGTGACCGGTCAGCGCATCAACGGCACAACCGCCCGCCAGATGGAGCGGACTGAGGCAAATCTCTCCGCAGCGGAGCAGGCCGCTCAGATGGTTTTGGCAAAGCGCCAAGCAGGTGACCGCAATGAGTACCTCTGAAATGAACGACCAGCAGGTCGCCGGCCTGGCTGCGGCCATCTGCGCGACCGCCGAGGCCATGGGTCAGGAAATGAACCCAGGTACCGCAGCGATGATGGCTGAAGACCTGTGCGCTTACTCGGTGCCCGTGGTCAAGGCCGCGCTGAAGGCCTGCCGCTTCGAAGTGAAGGGCAAGCTCGCCATGGCGGACATCCTGCAGCGCGTCCAGGCCTCCGACGGCCGCCCAGGCAAGGACGAGGCGTGGGCCATCGCCATGACCACGAACGATGAGTTCGAAACCGTGGTGCTGACTGATGAAATCCAGTTGGCCCTGGCCGCTGCGAAACCTGTCCTCGACGCCGGCGACAGGGTGGGTGCCCGTATGGCATTCATCGGCGCTTACGAGCGCTTCGTCGGCCAGGCCCGGGAAGAAACCAAGCGGGTCAACTGGCATGTCTCCGTGGGTTTCGACGCCAACAGCCGCATCCAGGCTGTCACCAGAGCGATGGAATTGAAGCGGATCCCACGAGAACACGGCCAGAAGTACTTGGCTGACCTGAGCGTCGAGCCGATCACCGAAGACGGGCGCGCCATTGCCGGCCTGCTCACCGGAACTGTCGCCCGGCCAACGCCGGCTCTGCGCGAAAAACTGCATCTGGTGAAGGCCTCGATGCTGGAAATGCGCGCTGCCAGTGCTGAGAAGAAGGACGAAATGCGGATTGAAGCGGCCAATGAGTTGGCAGATCGACGTGCACTGCTGATCAAGCAGGCTCAGGAACTGGAGCAACGGACATGACCATCGACAAGCAAAAACTCCAGAAGCTTCTGTGGAGTGAAGTCGCTTCTTGGAAGGCCGACTGCGGGGAGTGGAGGCAGAACACCGAGGCGCTTCAAGAGTTTCTGGGTGAGAAGACTGTAGAGGAAGTGGCGCTGGAGCTGCTGGCCGAGAACGAGGCGCTCCGCAAGGACAAGGATCGGCTTGACGCTATCGAGGCGGAATTCTGGGATATCCGACACTCAAGCCAGCCGAATGGCGATGCAGGAGACAGCAGTGTCGGCATCGAAATCGTTGGTCGCTGGCTGTCTGAGCCCCGCGAGCGCGTGATCGGCGAGAACTACAGCGAGAACCTTCGCGCAGCCATTGACCAGGCCATGAAGGCTCCCGGGTATCCGCCGGCTCGCCCCGAATACCCAGAGTTCGACGACATCCCAGATTTCACGCCGGGTAACGGCAACACTGCGCGGCGCCGAGCTACATCGATGGGCATCGACTATGACGCCGCCATGGGCCAGGGAGAGCAGTCATGAATGCATTCAGTGTGCTCAGCGCAATCCTCTCGGTGGTCGGCTTGCTGCTGATCGGCATGACGCTATTCGTTGATGAGGCTTTCATGCTCGCGGCGGCTCCAGTTGTGCTCGTTGCCGTGTTTCTGGACCACCTCGGAATCGAGAAGAGCCTGCGTGACTTTCTCGCTCGCGGTAGGAGCAAGCCATGACCGACAAAATCTCCGTCAACTGCCAGGCCAAGCTCTCCGAGGCCATCACCAAGCTCAGCACCATGTTCCGCGACAAGAAGTTCGTCGTCGTGTCGCTACGCCCTGGCAAGGACCGCACGCTCGACCAGAACGCCTTGTGGTTCGCGATGTACAAGCGCATATCCGAGATGACCCAGATCGGCGACCCGGCCGATGCTCGCCGGTACTGCAAGCTTCACTTCGGCGTGCAGATCCTGCTGAACGAGGATTCAGGCTTTCAAGCGGCCTGGTACCGGGTGATGCGCCACCTGCCCTACGAGGAGAAGCTGGCCTTGATGGGTGAGCACAAGCTGTTCGGCCCCGATGGCTTCCCGGTGACCAGTCTGTTCAATCGCGCCCAGGGCATTCAGTACACCGATCGCATGGCCGCGTACTTCACCGGCCAGGGCGTGGTGTTCACCGATTTGCTGAGCGAGGAGGCTGCATGAGCGACGGACTTGGAATCACCACAGAAACGACCGTGTTCTTGTCCGTGGACAAGCTGGTCAAGGAAATGGATGCCGAAGACATCGGGAGCTTTTGCAGCGCCGTCGCCCTTCGACTGAATGACGAATACGCGGAGAGGGCCGAAGCTGCCAGCGAGTTTGCCAGCGGTCTCTCTGAGTTCGGTTGCCGGTTCTTGGCCGAAGTGGTGGCGAACTTCTACCTGCGCCAGAAGCGGGAGGAGCGCCGATGAGCCTCACCGCGAAGAAACCCCGTCCGAAGAAATGCCGAGTGGCAGGGTGCAGGGCCTCATTCGTCCCTGCGCAGCCATTTCAAGCCTGGTGCTCGCCTGACTGTGCAGTAACGATCATCCGCCAGCGACAAGAGAAGCAGCGCAAGTCGTTCGCCCAGCGCGAGCGCCGGGACATCAAGGTCCGCAAGGAGAAGCTCAAAACCCGCGGCGACCATCTGCGCGAAGCACAGCAGGCCTTCAACGCATACATCCGTGCCCGGGACCAGGCCGCCGGCCACCTCTGCATATCCAGTGGCAAGCCATTGGACTGGAGCGGCAACGCAGTAGATGCCGGCCATTACCGTAGCGTTGGCTCTGCGCCGCACTTGAGATTCGATGAACGCAACTGCCACGCCCAGAGCAAGCAGGACAACCGGTTCCTCTCGGGCAACGCAGTGGATTACCGGATCGGGCTGATCGCGCGCATCGGCCAGGTGGCAGTCGACGCCCTCGAAGCCGACCAGAGCGTGCGCAAGTACACCATCGACGATCTGAAGGCCATCAAGGCCGAATACCGGGCCAAGACCCGCGAACTGAAGAGGGCTGCAGCATGATCTATCGTAACGTGATTTCCGCAGTGGTCCGGGCCCTGGCCGCCGAGACCATAAACTCTGCCGGTGGCTGCGACTTCGAGCCCAAGGTTCAAACCAGCAAGCTCAAGGGAGAGATAACCGGAAAGGATGCGACCCTGCTGGCCGACTGCATCGTCCACAAGCTGCTCCATGCTCAACTGACGTCCCGGCAGTGGAACGCGCTGGTCGCCAAGTACAGCACCCACAAGGGGCGGAAGGTGGATTCGATCGGTAGGCTCGTCAGCGCCATCAAGAGCCCGGCTCCGCAGCGATTCACTCAGCAGGCCGTTCTTGTCTGGGCCATCCCGCAGCAGGTGAAGGGTATCCAGCGCCAGGCGCGCCAAGTGGAGGCGCCGGAGAAGATCGAAGACGCAAGCGGGAAGTGGGATTGGCGGAACAGAGCCGCCCAGGAAGCCGTCGAGCGCGCCAATCGTCATGCCAGGGCTGTCGCCGAGGCTCGCCCGGGCGAAATGATCGTCCTGGCCGCGTCCAACTACGACATGACCAACTGGGACAGCCAGGGCCTCACGGAGCGGACTTATCAGCGCTGGAACAAGGCGATCAAGGATGCTTTGGAAGGTATTGTGAACGAGGCTCTGATGGATGCGCAGCGCATGCTTGAGGCGGCTGGAGTGCTGGAAAGCGAGGCGGCGTGAAATAGTCCCTCAAAAGGGCTTGCAATGTCATGTCGCCATGTCGCATTATTCACCCATCCTGTCATTCCTGCGCGTATCGAGGAGTGGTGACCGAGCATTAACATGCGGCTATGGCGCACAGGGTGGGTTGTTGATGGTGGTGGGCTTGGCAGCAGTATTTATTCTGTGGTTGTTCCAAGTACTCACTGATTCACCAAATGAAGCACAACAATTCGGACAAGAAGGGGAATGGCGTATGAAGAAGGCAATTTTTAAAGCGTCGGCAAATCTCGCGGCAAATGCATCAACCGCCTACTACGTTAACAACCTGCCTGCCTTCACCATCGAGGCCTGCTGATCACGGTCAGAGGTCTAAAAGAGCAACAACGTGCCACTTGTCCGGCACACTCAAACTCAGGAAACCCGCCAGTATGTGCTGCGCGGGTTTTTTTTGCGCCTCGCATTTACCTGTAGCCAGGACAGTCTTCGGGACCCCCCTGGACGCGGTATCGCCGGAAGTCACGCGTCACGAAAGAACACCGGCAGCCCGTGCGCTCTGCTCACACCTGACTTCCAGAGTGGCGCGAGACAGGATCAGCGAGATCAATGCATTGGGGCGTTGACGCTGTGATGGTCTTTGGCTGACTGCTGGAAAGACAGCGACCCTATTCAGGGCCTTAGAATTTGCTGAGGCTTTTTTGTTTTCGGGCAATGCCCAGGCCGCGCAGGCCTCTTTTACTCCACGGTACCGCCTATGACTGAAGTCTCGCGCATTGCAGACAGCACGACGTTCAAGGTCGTCGTCCCGATCCTGCAAACGATCCTGTCGGCCGGTGCCATTGGTGCATTCGTCTACGTGGTAGGTTCGCTCGGGTCTCTCCAGATGCAGCTCGCCGCCTACCAGACCAACCAGGCCCTGATCGGCCAGAGGGTTGATTCTTTGGAGCGGTCCAGGGAGTCGACGGACAAGTTGGTCGATTCCCTTCGCGTGAACACCCAACGCCAGGAGTTCAAGATCGACCAGGTCGGGGAGAGCCTGAAGGCACTCGTCCAAACAGGTAGGCCCAAGTGAATCGCCTGCTGATCGTCCTCATTCTGCTCACAGGCTGTGCGCACAAGGAAGCGATCCAGGAGCCGCCGGTTCAGCGCGTCACCGTACACCGCTATATCAGCGAACAATGCCGGCCAGGCCAAGAAGAGCGCCTACGCGAGGCCCTGAAAAGTGCCCGAGAGTGGAAGCGCTATGCCGAAAGCCTTGAAAAACTGCCAGCAGCAAAGGCGACCCATGAAATTGATCCCTGAATGGCGAAAGGCCTGGCGCATGACCAGTGTGCAATTGGCGATTGTCGGTGTGGTGCTCAACGCCGCCGCAACGGGCTGGTCATCGTTCCAAGGTCATGTCGATCCGCTGGTCTACGCCATCGTGAACATGGTGCTCGGCATCGCGGTTGCCGTTTCCCGAGTGGTCAAGCAGCCGAAGCTCGCCGAGCAACCGGATCAGATTGAGTAAAGCGCGACACGTTTCGCGCATCGGCAAATTGTGTCGCGACACTGGAGAGAGTTATGGCCGATCAATCAGGCGAGCATGTTCATTGGGCCGACGATGGTCGTGGGCAGCGTGAGGTCTTCCTCGACGGTGAGCGCATTGATTGCGTGACCTACTGCGACACGAAGGTCGGCATCGCTGTGGTTGCGGAAATGCCGCTGCGTTGCACTGACGGCAAGCACATTGACTACCGCCCTGTGTGGGGTGAGATCAACGTGGTTCCGCTGGAGGGTGTATGACCAACGTAACCCGCCTGCGCCACGCTCTCCCTATGGGCCAGGACATCAACAAGGCGCTGACCGATCTGGATTTGGCGATCGCCAAGGCGGTAGATGCAGCCAAGGCCGCCGGGCTGCCCCAGGGCCTGATCGTCGCAGAGCTGCACGGGCACGCTCACGCGCAGACCCACATCATGGTGAGCAAATGACCGCCAAGCTGGTTGATTTCAAGCGCGAGGGATGGAGAGACGCCGCCAAGACCCTGCGAAAGATCGCCGAGGACCTTGATGCTGGCGTCCACCCGGAATGCACCGTAGGAGCCTTGACGCTGATCGGCCCGAAAGGTCAGGTAACCGTATTCGGGTTGGGGCCTAAGTGCGACGACCTGCAATGCCTGGGCGCCATGCGACTGGGCGAGCAAAAGCTGATTGATGTGCTGCAGGATGGGGACGAGTAAGTGTGCCGCAGGTGAGTGCGGCACGGGTGGATCACTTGGCCTTGAGGGCTTCTTGAATTTTGTCTGCGTATTCAGAAATGTTCCTGACTTCGCCCTCAAGGTTTGTTGAAGCGCCGGACGATAATTTCGCGGCGACAAGCTCCAAGGCAATGCCCACGGCATATGCGCGCTTTTGTTCGGAGTTAAACGACGAGTTGATCGCGTTGAGGACTGCTGCGTGGATGGTCGCTGACATGTTGCGTTCCTTGCTGATGGGTTGATCTTCACCAATACCGGCAACCCGCCACTATTTCAAGCTCAAGGTGATCCATGGACAGGCCATACCCTCCATCGTCGCTGCTTGAACTGTCCGAGTTATCTGACTTCGGGATCCGCCTGACCCCTGCACCTGAAGTATGGGAATGGCTGCAATCCGAGATCCTTGCCGACACCGGCAGCATTCATAACCCAGACCATGCCCACCTACTGGATGCAGACATCCGGGTCATGTGGGCGTCGTCGAGCTTCGAGAAGCAGGGCCGCACAGTACTGGGCCAGGCCGAGCAGGTGGCGTTCCGCGCCGGGGGTTGGCAGAAGGCCAGGATGGAGCAACAGATGCGTGATTGGTTCGGCGATGTGCCGAGCTTCATCATCACCCTGGCCGCTGACTACTGCGCCCAGTGCAGCGACACCGACTTCTGTGCCCTGGTTGAGCATGAGCTGTACCACATCGCCCAAGCGCGTGACGGGTACGGCCAGCCCAAGTTCACCCGGGAAGGCTTACCAAAGCTCGAGATGCGCGGACACGACGTCGAGGAGTTCGTCGGTGTGGTCCGCCGTTACGGTGCGAGCCCTGATGTCCAGGTGCTGGTGGATGCTGCAAACAAGCCCGCTGAGGTGGGGAAACTGAATATATCGAGGGCCTGCGGAACCTGTCTGCTAAAGCTGGCCTGATTCTGGACAGGCTCTGGACGGATGAGAATCTATGGCAGCCCTTCAAAACGACGTGAAGGCCTTTATCGTTCAGGCCCTGGCGTGCTTCGACACGCCATCACAGGTTGTTGAGGCTGTCCAGAAAGAATACGGGGTGTCGGTTACCCGTCAGCAGGTTGAGACGCACGACCCTACGAAGACATCGGGTAAAGGCCTGGCAAAGCGCTGGGTAACGATGTTCGAAGATACCCGCAAGCGGTTCCGCGAAGAGACCGCCGACATCCCGATCGCCAACCGCGCCTTCCGTCTGCGCGCCATGAATCGATTTGTGGAGAGGGCAGAGTCGATGAAGAACATCGGCCTTGCCATGCAGATCCTGGAGCAGGCTGCGAAAGAAACCGGCGATATGTTCGTCAACCGGGCGCGGAAGGAAGAGGTTGGTGATGAGCCGGTGATCCCGACCCGCATCCAGGTCGATGTCGTGGATGCGAGGAAGCCGAATGCCGAGCCTTAACGTTCCCCAGGCTCAGTTCCTTACGCTGCCTCACAAGTTTCGTGCGTTCGTTGCTGGGTTCGGCTCGGGGAAGACCTGGGTCGGATGCTCTGCGCTGAGCAAGCACTTCATGGAGTGGCCCGGCGTGAACGCTGGCTACTTCGCACCGACTTATCCGCAGATCCGCGACATCTTCTATCCGACCATGGATGAGGTGGCCTATGACTGGGGGCTGAAAACCAAGATCAACCAGGCGAACCATGAGGTTCACATCTACAGCGGCCGGCAGTCTCGCGGCACTGTGATTTGCCGGTCAATGGAAAAGCCGCAGACGATTGTCGGCTTCAAGATCGGCCACGCCCTGGTGGATGAGTTGGACGTGCTGACGTCGATCAAGGCGCAGCAAGCCTGGCGCAAAATCATCGCCCGGATGCGTTACAACTTGCCCGGGCTGAAGAATGGGGTAGACGTCACCACTACGCCGGAAGGCTTCAAGTTCGTCTTCCAGCAGTTCGTGAAGCAGCTGCGCGACAAGCCGTCACTCAAAGAGATGTACGGCCTAGTCCAGGCCAGCACGTTCGACAACGAACTGAACCTGCCGGACGACTACATCGAATCGCTGATGGAGTCATATCCGCCTCAGTTGATCCTGGCGTACCTGAAGGGCCAGTTTGTCAACCTGACGTCCGGCACCATCTACACGGCCTATGACCGCAAGCTGAACCAGTGCTTCGACACCGTTCAGCTTGGAGAGCCCCTGTTTATCGGCATGGACTTCAACGTCGGCAAGATGGCTGCGATCACTCACGTCAAGCGCGAGCATGGCATGCCCAGGGCCGTCGATGAGTTGGTGGATGGCTACGACACGCCAGACATGATCCGTCGCATCAAAGAGCGGTACTGGCGCCACAACGGCAACACCTTCGAGAAGACTTGCGAGATTAGGATCTACCCAGATGCCTCTGGCGGGTCGAGGAAGTCGGTTAACGCGAGCGAAACCGATATTGCGATCCTGAGCCAGGCCGGTTTCTCGGTGATTGCGCCTGACGCAAACCCGCCCGTGAAGGACCGGATCAACGCCATGAACGCCATGTTCTGCAATGCCCAGGGCGAACGGCGCTACCTGGTGAACCCGTTTACCTGCCCGACCTACGCCGATGGCTTGGAACAGCAGGTGTGGTCGCCCAATGGGGAGCCGGACAAGAAGTCAGGAAACGACCACGCGAACGACGCCGGCGGCTACTTCATCCACTACGACTACCCGATCATCAGACCATTCACGATGACCCAACCCCTGAGAATGTAACCATGAGCAATAACCCAAGCGACACGCTGCCGGCCGTTGACGCCATGCGCAAGTACTGGGACGTGATTACTCCGCTCATGGGTGGGACGATGGCGATGCGGGCGGCGGGCACGAGCCTTCTGCCCCAGTATCCGGCCGAGGCTGACGAATCGTACAAGGAGCGCCTGCGCCTCTCCACGCTGCTGCCTGCCTACTCGGAGACGGTCGGGAACATGACCTCCCGGGTTTTCGCTGAGCCTTTGCAGGTCGGTGACGATGTGCCGGATCAGCTCAAGGAAATGACCAAGGACATCGACCATGCTGGCAATGACCTGAACTCATGGGCGGTTGAGTTCTTTCGTGAAGGCCTGAGTCACGGTCTGTGCCATGCGCTCATCGATCATCCTAAGTCGGACGGTGTGCGCACCCAGGCCGAGGAAATCGCGGCAGGGGTTCGCCCGTACGCGGTTATGGTGAAGCCTGAGCAAGTGCTGGGCTGGCGCTCGAAAGGCGGTCAGCTCACGATGTTTCGCTACATCGAGTCTGTCGAGGAGGAGGACGGCGAGTTCGGCGCCAAGTGCGTCTATCAGATTCGCGTGCTTGAGCCTGGATCCTGGCGCACCTACCGCATGGGCTCCAAAGGCGGCGCATGGGCGCTACACGAAGAGGGCACCAACAGCCTCAAGACAATCTCCTTGGTGACGTTCTACACGGGCCGCACAGGCTTCATGACGGCCAAGCCGCCACTGCTGGAGCTGGCCCACCTCAACGTCAAGCATTGGCAGAGCCAGAGCGACCAGGACAACATCCTTCACGTTATTCGCGTACCGATCCTGGTGCGCATCGGCGTGCAGGCCATATTCGACAACCAGGGCAAGCCTGTTCCGCCTGAATTTAAGGTGGGCACCGGCTCGCTGACTGATCTGCCCAAGGACGGCGACCTCAAGTACGTCGAGCACACCGGGGCAGCGGTCAAGGCTGGCAGGGAAGCCCTGCAAGATCTCATTGATGAGATGCGCATGGCCGGCGCCAAGCTGCTCACGCCAGAGAAGAGCGCAACCAAGACCGCCACCCAGGCGGACGAGGAGGCAGCGCAGGAGTTGTCGCCGCTGGCACGGATGGCGAATCACTTTGCCGACTGCCTGGCCCAGCTTCTCCAGTTCATGGCCGATTACCGTGGCCTGGGTGATGGCGGCACGGTTGAGATGCGCGGCAACTTCGATGTCGACTACATGCCCGAAGTGTCGCTGCCGACGCTCGTCGCGATGACAAATGCCGGGATGCTCTCCAAGGAAACCCTGTTCGCCGAGATGCAGCGCCGCGGCGTCATCAGCGATGAATACGACTGGACCCAGGAGTTTGCGAAGATCGAAGCCCAGGGCCCCGCACTCGGTACGATGTGATGAAGACCGCCAACGAGAAGCTACTCGACAAGCTGATCGGGCACGAGGTTGACCTGCAACACCTGAGCAATGCCCAGGTCGTTGCAATCATCAAGATCCTCAACAGTAAGGATGCCGAGCTGCGTGCTGCGTTGATCGCGGCAATCGACAACCTCGGCCCAAATCTGTCGGCGGCCTCGGTGGACGCAGCTCTGTCCACGGTCCTGCGCCTGAATCAGTCCACTTTCGTGGAGATCCGCCAGGCACTGGATCAGGCCACCGACGGCTTGATCAACTATGAGATCGCCTTCCAGCAAGGCGCGCTTCAGGCTGTTATCCCTGCCGTTGTGCAGGAGGCCATCCCGATTGCCGCCGCGCAGTTCAGCCAGGTCAAGGCCATTGCTCAGGCCCGGCCATTCCAGGGGCGCTTGCTCAGGGAGTGGATGAGTGGAATCGAGGCGTCTCGCGCCGCCTCGGTTCGCGATGCTGTGCGTGCTGGCGTGGTCGAAGGGCGAACGACTGCCGAAATCGTCCGCAACATCATGGGCACCCGGGCAGAGAAGTACGCCGATGGCATCCTGCAGAAATCGCGCAGGGAGATCGAGGCCGTTGTCCGGTCTGCCGTATCGAGCACGGCCGAGGCCGCCAGCGACAAGGCCTACGAGGCGAACAGCGACATAATCAGCCATGTCGAGTGGATCAGTACCCTCGACAATCGCACTTCGACCGACTGCCGGATCAGGGACCGCTTGCCGTACACCCTTGGGACCTACCTGCCGATCGGGCACAAAATCCCATGGTTGGCTGGCCCCGGGAGAATCCATTGGTGCTGCCGCTCGACCAAGCTGCCGATTCTCAAGAGTGCGGCAAAGCTCGGATTCAGCGATGGCGCCACGCGGGCCTCCATGGACGGTCAGGTGCCGCAATCAACGACCTATGCCGAATGGCTAGGCCGGCAATCAACGGCGCGTCAGGACGAAATCCTAGGGCCTGAGCGCGGGAAGCTGCTGAGGCAGGAAAAGCTCAAGCTGGATGACTTCTACAACGACCGTGGACGCTTCTTGACGCTCGATGAGCTCAGGGGGCGCCTGTAATTTCCTGCGACACGAAATGCCGACATTCGATTTTGTGTCGCAACCCAGGCCTCGCCATGTGCGGGGCTTTTTTCTGCCTGCGGTTCGGATGGACGGGGCGCGACAGGGCCGGATGGCTCACCAACTGGCCGGATGGCCCAGAGAGACGAGATGAAACTGAAGACTGTTGAAGTGGATGGCAAGCAATACGCTGAGATCCAGGATGGCAAGCCTGTTTATGTTGAAGACGACGGCAAAGAGGTCGCCTTTGATGCAGTGGGCACTCGCAGCACCATCACCCGCCTGAACGCTGAGGCTAAGTCTCATCGTGAGCGCGCTGATGGATTCGAGAAGGTCGCCAAGGCCTTCGAGGGCATCGAGGATGCCGCTGAGGCCAAGAAAGCCCTGGAAACCGTCGCCAACCTCGACGCAAAGAAACTGGTGGATGCCGGTGAGATCGAGAAGGTGAAGGGCGAGATCAGCAAGGCCTTCCAGGCTCAACTGGATGAAGCCAACGGAAAGGCGCAGACGCTCGAGCAGCAACTGTACTCCGAGAAGATCGGCGGCAGCTTCGCCCGCTCGCAGTTCATTGCCGAGAAGATGGCTATTCCGGCTGACATGGTGCAGGCCGCGTTCGGCGGCAACTTCAAGATCGAAGAAGGCAAGGTTGTCGCTTATGACGGCCAGGGCCAGAAGGTCTTCAGCCGTTCGCGCCCTGGCGAGTTGGCCGACTTCAACGAAGCGCTTGAAACACTCGTTTCACAGTACCCCCATCGCGACCACATCCTGAAGAGCTCCGGCGCCAATGGCGGCGGTGCTCCGAACGGCGGTGGATCGAATACCCAATCCAAGGGCAATTTTGGTGGCAGCAAGGAAGATCGAGTCGCTGCTATCAAAGGCCTGACCGCTAGCGAATAAGGAGGCCCAATGGCCCTTTCGAACATGAAGGTATTCAACGAATACCTCAAACGCGTCACCATCGAGACCCTGGCGCAAGACGTTGAGAAATTCAACGCTGCTTCGGCAGGTGCCATCCGCCTGACCACTCAGGGCATCGACGGCGACTTCCTGCAAGAGTCGTTCTGGGCTGGCCTGCATGGCGCTCAGCGCCGTGTTGACCGTTACGCAGCCAACGGCACCCAGGCAGCGACCCCTCTGGCCCAAAAGCAGTACGACTCCGTGAAGATCGCGGGCGGCTTCGGTCCCATCCTGTGGGAGCCGGCGCAGCTGTCGTGGGTGCAGAAGAACCCGGAAGAGGCGCTGGAAGTCATCAGCCGCAACCTGTCCGAAGCCATCATGTCGGACCAGCTGAACACTGCCATTGCCGCCCTGGTGGCTGCGATTGGTAACCAGCCGTCCGCCACCAACGACGTGTCCGCTACCGGCGGCGTGAACTATGTCGCCATCAACAACGCCCACGCGCTGTTCGGTGACGCCTCGCAGCGCCTGGTTGCCCAGGTGATGACCGGCGCCATGTACCACAAACTCCTGGGCCAGAACTTGGCGAACGCTGAGCGCCTGTTCCAGTTCAGCGGCGTGCAGGTGGTCGACATCCTCGGCAAGGCCGTGATCATCACCGATGCCGCGGCCCTGTACGAGGCTGGCACGCCGAACAAGCAGAAGGTGTTGAGCCTGGCTGACGGCGCTGCGGTGGTGATGGACGGTTCCGACCTGATCACCAACATCGAAACCTCCAACGGCAAGGAGCGCATCGAAACCACCATGCAGGCCGACTACACCTTCGGGCTGGGCATGAAGGGTTACACCTGGGACACCGCCAACGGCGGCAAGTCGCCAACCAGCGCCGAGCTGGCCACCGGCACCAACTGGGACCTGGTTGCGAACAGCATCAAGGCCTCGGCTGGCGTTCTCACCATCGGCGACGCCGCTCAGTAATCGAGACGGCGGCCTTCGGGTCGCCTGATCCACCTACCAGGAGTCCACCATGGACGAGAAAGTCATTTACGAGAAACACCCAGTAACCGCTGAGCGCAAGGCTGAACTGCGCCAGAAGGGCTACAAGATCATCGACGCCAAGTTCGCGCCGGACGACTACAAGCACCCGGAGCCGATGAAAAAAGGGTCTTCGGGTGGTGATAAGCCGTCCAAGGGCCTGCGAGTCGAGGAGATCAAGGCGAAGCTGACCGAGAAAGGCATCCCGTTCGACGATAACGCCGAGCGTCCAGCCCTGGCCGAGCTGCTCGACAAATCGGCTCAGGAGTAAAGCCCGTGACGACCTACATCAGTGTTGCGCAGGTGGATGCCTTACTGGGTGCCAACTGGGCCACGGAAGACAAGAAGCCGCGCGCGGTGCTGATGGCGAACACCTGGCTTACCAATCTCGGTCTGCCGGTGTTCGACCCGGTCCCGGATGATGTTGTCCAGGCCGGCGCCGAGGTTGCCATGGAGGCAGCCGCCGGCAGGATCTACGGCTCCAAGGAAACCGGCATTACGGAGAAGTCTGTGAGCGCCGACGGCGTGTCTAGCAGCAAGTCGTTCTCCGAATCATCCCGGACCATCAGCGCCGGCGAGTCTTTCGCCCTGGCGCTGCTGGCCCATTACCTCGGCTCAGGCCAGGTCAAAGTTGTGAGGGGCTGAAATGGGACTGCGCGACGACCTGCAGAGGGATCTGGCCGAAGCCTTCGACACAGACCTGGCCGATGCTGTGAGCCCCGTTGTGGGCGTGCGTAAGGTTCAGGGTGAGTACGACCCGGACTCAGGCACGACGCCGGAGACCATCACGGATTACGCCGGGCGGGGAGTGTTTGGCAAATATCTCGCCAAAGAGATTGATGGATCGCTGATCCAGGCTACCGACGAAAGGCTCACCATCCTGCAGAACGAACTTTTTATCACGCTGCTGGGCGAGCCTACCGAAGTCCTGGCCATCCCTGACATCGGCGACGTCATCGGCGGTAAGCGCGCAATGAACGTCAGCCAGGACCCTGCCAAAGCAACCTGGACAGTTCAACTGAGGAAGTAGCCATGCCGCGCGGATCGCACATGACGGAGCGTTACGGCGGTAAGAGTGGCAGTTTCGAGCTGCAACTGGCTGAGTTCGCTGCGCAGGCAAAAGACGCTATCGACGCGAGTCTGCGGGAAATCATCATCGAGCTTGGCGGGTCACTGATCCGCATGTCTCCGGTTGATACCGGGCGATTCCGGGGGAATTGGCAGTTCAGCATCACGGCTCCCGCCGGCGGAACACTGGACACCGTTGACCCGACTGGAGCAGAGACCACGGCGCGCCTCGTTGGGGATTCGATTGAGTTCCGCGCCGGGACCACGGGATTCATCGTGAACAACCTTCCGTATGCGATTCCGCTCGAGTACGGACACTCCGACCAAGCGCCAGGCGGGATGGTGCGCATCACCCAGGCCCGCTTCCAGCAGATCGTGCTGGAGGCCATCAGGAACAACCAGGTATGAGCCACAAGATCATTCGATCCCTGCTGGAGGCGCGCCTCAAGGCTTGGGCTGACGCTCGAACGCCAGCATTGCGCATCGCGTACCAAAACGTGGCTTTCGTTCCTGGTGATGGCGAGACGTATCTGAGAGCGTTCCTCATACCGGCTGGCACCGACAGCAACGACCTGGCTGGTGCCCACCGGCTGTACACCGGCGTGTTTCAAATCACCATCGTGACAACGTCAGGCAATGGCCCATCAGCCTCCGAAACGATCGCTGACGAACTTGCAGCTCTGTATCCACTCAACGACCGACTGGTTCGAAACGGCATCACAGCCTTGATCATGACGCCAGTTGAGCCTGGACCTCAGCTATCCGAAGACACTGCGTTCGCCTTGCCTGTGTCGTTCCAGTACCGAGCCGACACCACAACTTAATCCGCCCGTTGGGCAACCCCTGAACCCGCCAGTGAGCGGGTTTTGTCATTTCTGCATAGAGGAAAACCCCAATGAGCGTTTTTTTGCCAAACGGTTCGACTGTCAGCATCGCTGCCTCGTACGACACCGCCATTGCCTTCACCGCGATTACCAATGGCGCTGAGGCTGAAGCCTCTGCCGTAGCGCATGATCTCTTGGCCGGCGACTTTGTTGAAGTCACCTCAGGCTGGGCTCGCCTGAACAACCGCGTGGTTCGCGTGAAAAGCGTGCTGACCGATTCGTTTGTCCTGGAGTCGGTGAATACCACCAACGTCGCGCGATTCATTCCCGGCGCTGGTATCGGCTCTGTTCGCAAAATCCTCACCTGGACGCCTATCAGCCAAATCACTGACTCCAACAAGTCCGGCGGCGAGCAGCAAAACGTCACCTACTCGTTTCTCGAAGAAGACGACGAGCACCAGATCCCGACCTCGAAGTCGCCACTGTCCTTCACGCTGACCATGGCCGATGACCCGAGCCTGCCGCACAACGCCGTGCTGCTGGAAGCTGACGACGACAAGGCTGCGCGCGCAATTCGCATCAACCTCGCGTCGGGTGGCGTTATCGCCTACAACGCCTTCGCGTCTTTCGACAACGTGCCGTCGCTGACCAAGAACAACGTCATGGCCGTTACTGCGGTGTTCGCAGTGGTCGCCAAATTCATCCGCTACGCGGCGTAAGGGGGAGTCATGGCGAAGATCAAGATTTCCCAGAACCCAACCTTCAAGGAGAAGGTTGCGATTCCTCGCGTAGGCGCTGACCCGGTTAGCGTCGAGTTCGAGTTCAAATACTTGGACCGGCTGGCCCTGGCGCAGTACTTCGACAAATGGAACGGCGCCAGCGAGCAGCACATCAAGCAGGTACAGGAAGACGGCCTGACTTGGCAGGAGTCCACGGCGGCAGAGATTGCCATCCAGGTCGGCCAGCTCAAGGACATCGTTCACGGCTGGGCATTCGACGAAAAGCTCTCGGATGAATCGCTGACCGCCCTGTGTACGACCTGCGTCGGCGCCCCGCAAGCAGTCTTGGCTGCTTACCAGGCCGCCTACCAGCCGGCCCGCCTGGGAAACTCGTAAGCGCCGCTCGCGCCCTGTATCAGCCAACCTTCGAAGGATTCGATGCGTTTGGCTTTTCTGCTGAGGACTACGGCGGGGATTGTGAGGTATGGCCAGATAACTGGCCCGCCTTCCGCCTCTTCGAAGCAATGTCGACGCAGTGGCGCACCGGCATGGGCGGGGCCTCGGGCCTGGACTACAACGCGCTCCCGCCGGTCGCCAGCATGCTGGGCATCAAGCGGCGCGAACTCTCAGAAGCCTTTCAAGACATCCGCGTCATGGAAGCAGAGGCCATGCTCGTTATGAGCGAATCGAAATAACGGAGCCCGCATGACTTCTATTGCTGAACTCGGCATCAAGGTCGACTCGACCGATGCTGCGCAGGCGAGCTCCGACCTCGACAAACTCACCGCGGCGGGTGGCCGGGCGGAGAAGGCTGCCGAACGAGTTGCCAAGGGCTCCGACAAGGCTTCGGTCTCGATCAAGAAACAGAAAGAGGAGCTTTCTGATCTGCTTGGCGAGATCGACCCGACTGTCAAAGCCCTGGGACGACTGGACGAACTCGAAACCAAGCTGGCGAAGCAGAAGAAGCTCGGCGCGCTGGATGCTTCGACCTTCAGCGAGTACCAGGCGAAAATCGATCAGTCCCGGACGAACCTGGGCCGATTCGATGATTCGCTGACCCGCACGGGCAACACCGCTAAGCAAACAGCAAACGCGTTGCGCGGCGTGCCCGCTCAGTTCACGGACATCGCTGTTTCGCTGCAAGGCGGTCAGGCTCCACTGACTGTGCTGCTCCAGCAGGGCGGACAGTTGAAGGATATGTTCGGCGGTATCGGGCCGGCGGCGCGCGCCATGGCCGGCTACATCCTGGGCTTGGTCAATCCGTTTACTGTCGCGGCAGCCGCTGCAGCAGCGCTCGGCCTGGCCTACTACAAGGGCAGCCAGGAGGCTGATGAATACAACAAGGCGATCATCTTCACTGGAAACTCGGCAGGCACCAGCGCAAACCAATTGCGCTCGATGGCCGACCAGGTATCGGCTACCGTTGGCACCACTGGTGCGGCGGCTGAGGTTCTGGCGAAGTTGGCCGGCAACGGAAAGATCGCAAGCAGCAGTTTCGAGGAAATTACCGAAGCTGCGCTGGAGTGGGAAAAGGCGACAGGTCGCGCTATCGACGATACCGTTGCTGAGTTCGCGAAGATCGCGAAAGACCCGGTGGCTGCCGCCAAAGAGCTAAACGACCAGTACAACTTCCTCACCGCCTCGGTCTATTCGCAGATCGTGGCCCTGAAGGAGCAGGGAGACACCATTGGCGCGGCCAATCTTCTGACCGATACCTACGCCGAGACGATCCGATCCCGGACTGGCGAGGTCACTGCCAACCTTGGATTGATCGAGGGAGCCTGGCGCAAGATCAAATCCGCCGCATCCGAGGCAATTGACGCAACCCTGGATGTTGGCCGGACCCAATCGATCGACAGCCAGATCGCGAATCTTGAAAAGATCGTCGCAGGGCGCAGAACCGGCGTCCTGGCGCAGCTATTCCCTGATGACTTGGGCGCTGGCAGCCAATCTACCAAATTCATCGAAAGCCAGATCGCGGCACTGAAGCGTGAAAAGGCGCAGATCGACGCGAACAGCAAGGCTCAGGGTGACCGGGCGAAGATTGACCGAGACGGCATCGACGCCAGTATCCGCCTGAAAGCTATCAGCGATTCCAACCTCTCCAACGAGGAGAAGCGAAACAAGCTGATCAAGGAGTACAAGCGGGACGTCGAGGCGCTGCGCAAGGCCAATCCGAATGACCCGCTGGTCCAGGAAGCAGTCGTCACGAAGACGATTCAGAATATCCGGGACAAGAACAAGGATCCCAAAGCGGCGACTACCGCTGTCAACCTGACCGAGTTCAACGACTCGAAGAACCAGCTTTCGCTGATCCTCGGTGAGTACAAGAACGCCCAGAAGCAACTGGAGGCGGCTCAAAAGGCCGGCCTGGTCACCCAGGAAGACTACCTGCTCAAGCGCCAGGCCTTGATCGGCAATGAGCGGGATGAGGTCACGGCTGCCTACCAGGCAGAGATCGCAGCCCTCGAAGCATCCAAGGGCAAAGCCAGCACGTCGGCCGCCCAGCGTATCCAACTGGACCAGAAGATCGCCGACGCCCGGGCCAACATGGTCAAGGCGCAGAAGCAGGCCGATAGCGAACTCGAAGTCATCGCCACCAACGAGCAGGGAAGGCTCGCCAAGCAGGCCCAGGCCATCAAGAGCTACACCGATGCCCTGGACCAGCAGAACGTCGCCCTGCGCCGTGCTGGCAGCCGTGCAGCGGACGGTGTGGGCCGTGGTGACCGGGAGAACGCCATCAACGGCGAACTCAACGGCATTGCCGACCGAGCCAACCAGCAGCGCCTGGATCTGGCCCGCGACAAGGCCGACCAGTCGCGCAACATGAGCGCCGAGGAATACCAGGCCAAGCTGGACGCCATCAACAAAAGCGAGAAGGACCTGAGCGAAACAGTGCTCAGCAACTACGAGCAGATGTCTGAGGCTCAAGGCGACTGGCGCAAGGGTGCAACTTCGGCCTTCAGTAACTACTTGGAAAGCGCGCGCAACGTCGCCGGACAGACGCGGGACCTGTTCACCAACGCCTTCAGCTCCATGGAGGATTCGATCGTCAACTTCGCCATTACAGGCAAGGGTTCTTTCGGGGATTTCACCAAGTCGGTTCTGGCTGACATGGCGCGAATTGCGACAAGGACTGCGGCATCCGAAGGGCTCAGTGCTTTGTTCGGTCTGGCGGCGTCGGCCGCGGGCTCTTACTTCGGCGGCACGTCATCGGCCGGCTCAACCCAGGCCGGGTATTCCGGCGACCTATCAGGCTTCACCCCTGGCAGCATTCAGGCCAATGGTGGCGCTTGGTCGGGCGGCGTGCAGATGTTCGCCAACGGCGGCGCCTTCACGAACTCCATCGTCAGCAAGCCGACAGCGTTCGGCATGGCCGGCGGTGGTATTGGCGTGATGGGCGAGGCAGGGGAGGAGGCGATTATGCCGCTGACCCGAACGGCCGGCGGCCAGTTGGGTGTCCGAGCAATCAGTGGTGGCGGCAGTGGCGGCGGGAACGTGTACAACTTCCCCGTGGCAGTTTCCGTGCAGACCACCGGTGACGGCGGCGCGACAACCACGGAAGACACCACGCAACTGGGCAAGGGCATCCAACAGGCAGCCAAGGTCGAAGCTGAAACGGCTATCTCCAGGGGATTGCAGCCAGGCGGCGCCATCTGGCGCGTTATCAACGGGAGGGGCTGATGGCTATCGAAACGTTCACTTGGTCCACCCAGCACGGAGACGCGCCCGAGATTAATTTTCGGGTGCGCACCGCACGGTTCGGCAATGGTTACAAGCAGGATGTAGGAGACGGGCCGAACAACAAGGAAGACTCCTACCCCATCACCCATACGGGGCCGGAAGCGCGGGTGCAGCAGATCGTGGATTTCCTCGACAGACACGCCGGCGCCAAGGCCTTTCTATGGACAACGCCGCTCGGCCAGCTCGGGCTGTTTTCCTGCAAGAGCTACGTGCCCACGCCTGCTGGCGGCGGCGCTTTCAAACTCACGGCCACATTTGAACGGGCCTACCATCCATAAGGGTCAACCATGCCGCTGATCAGTGACATCCAGGTTCTCGAACCTGGGAGCGAAGTGCTGCTCTTCGAATTGGACGGCTCCGACTACGGTGCGGACATCCTGCGCTTCCACGGGCACGCGATTCCGCACACCGAGGCCGAACTGATCGCCGCCGGCGCCGCCGCCGATGAGCTGCCGGCCAAGCCGATCTACTGGCAGGGCAACGAGTACAGCGCCTGGCCGATGCAGATTGACGGTATCGAATCCAACGGCGACGGCACGGCGGTTCGCCCAACGCTGTCGGTGGGCAACGTCAATGGCCGGATCACAGCCTTGTGCCTGGCTTTCGACGACCTGCTCGAGTTCAAGCTGACCATGCGGCACACGCTGGGCACTTACCTGGACGCCGAGAACTTCCCCGGCGGCAACCCAACGGCAGACCCTACCCAGGAGACGATCGAGGTCTGGTACATCGACCAGAAAACGAACGAGGACGGGGAGACGGTTACCTGGGAGCTTGCCAGCCCGGGCGACGTGGGCGGGGAGTCCATCGGGCGCCAGGCCACGACCCTGTGCCACTGGTGCCTGACGGGCGGTTATCGCGGACCCAATTGCCAGTACACCGGGCCGTACGTAACAAAGGATGGCTTGCCGACCGACAACCCGGAACTGGATGAGTGTGACGCCACTCTTGGCCGTGGGTGCATTCCTCGCTTTGGCGAGGGCAACGCCTTGCCCTTCGGTGGCTTCCCCGCTGTCTCCCTGATCGCCCGGAGCTGACCATGCGCAAGCACATATTGAGCGCGATCCAAGCGCATGCGGCGGCCGAGTACCCGAAAGAGTGCTGCGGGCTTCTGCTGGCCATGGGTCGTAAGCAGCAGTACTTCCCATGCAAGAACATCGCGACCGAGCCGAGCGAGGAGTTCAGCATCGATCCGGAGGAATACGCCGGGGCTGAAGACCTGGGCGAGATCATCGGTATTGTTCATTCGCACCCGGACGCCACCAGCCGGCCGTCGCCGCGCGACCTGGCGATGTGCGAGGCGACCGGCATGCCCTGGCACATCCTGAGCTGGCCGGAGGGCGACCTGCGGACGGTGGTGCCCACGGGCGAGACGCCACTGCTGAAACGTCCGTTCGTCCACGGCGCCTGGGACTGCTGGCAGGTCTGCGCCGACTGGTATAAGCGCGAGTGGAGGCTTGAGTTCGAAGCATTCAAGCGCGCCGATGGCTGGTGGGAGAGCAAGGACAACACCAGCCTGTACGAGGCGAACTACGAGGCCGCCGGGTTCTACCGGGTGGACCAGCCTCAGCGCGGCGACATGATCGTCATGGAGGTTGGGCGGACGGTTCACCCGAACCACGCCGGGATTTTCCTCGGCGCCGACCCGGCGTTGCCTGGCGAGGATGCCGAGACCTTCGGCCCCGGGCCTTTCCTACTGCACCACCTGTACGGCAGGCCGAGCGAAATCATCATTTATGGTGGTCCATGGGCGGATCGCTCCAGGCTTGTGCTGCGCCACAAGGACGCGAAGTGAGAAATCTGCTGCTTTTGGTGCTTGCGTCCGCTTGATGCTAAATTGCCTTCTCAAAAATGGAGGCAATATGGCTTGGAAGATAGTTTTTGGATTGCTTGCTGTGGTCGCGGCATTTCTGCTTTTCGGCGCGGTAGTAGGAAATACGCCGGAAGGGAAAGAAAGGCAGAAGGCTAGGGACGCCATAGAGCTTTGCCGATCCGATGAAAAAAACTTCAAAGGTGGTTCGGGCGCGAAGTCGATAATCACCGAAACCTGTGAGAAGCTCGAAAATGAGTTTCGTGCGAAATTTGGATCAAATCCGTAGAGCGCGGACTTTCTGAGGATAATTCATGCGGATTCCAATGGCGGCAGTAGCAATGGCTATGCTGGCTGGTTGTGCAACCTCCCCAGTTCCTTCCAGCGAAGCTGACCCGGTCCCATCTTCCAGGCTGTTTGCGTTTCAGGCCCAGATGCAGGGTGACTCGACACTCGTCGTCACTCGGGACAAGGGTTTCGTGGGCGCCGGCTGCAATACGACAGTGAGCATCGACGGCCGCCGGGCGGCAGAAATTGGATCAGGCGAGACCGCGAAATTCCGTGTCGCTCCAGGTGACCACATCCTCTCAGCGTCATCCTGTGGGAGCGGCTTGAAGGAACGCGAAACCAGCATCAAGGCCGGCAGCACCAAAAAATTCAGGATATCCATAGACTCAGCGATGAGCATGGACCTATCACCCACCATGCAATGACAAGAAGCCGCCTCCGGGCGGTTTTTTTACGCCCGGAGAAAAGCCTTGGCAGCCACGCTCAGCAATAATCCAGCCATGACCACCATTCTTCTTTCTGGCCCGCTTATCAAACTCTTTGGCCGGGTTCACTATCGAGAGCTTGGCAGCAAGTCCGTGGGCGAGGCCTTCAAGGCGCTCAAGTGCACCCTGGAGGGATTTGAGGCGGCGATCAGGGACCTTGAGCGAAAGGGCATGCGCTTCGCGATCTTCCGGAACCGGCAGAACGTGGCCGAGAAAGACTTTGCTCTCGGCGGCGCGCAAGAGATCCGCATCGTCCCTGTCGTTTCCGGGAGCAAGCGGGCAGGTCTTCTTCAGACCATTATCGGCGCCGTGCTGATCGTCGCCGGCTCCTACTTCGGGCAGACCTGGGCTGTGCAACTGGGCGTCGGCCTCGTCGCCGGCGGCGTCATCCAGATGCTCAGCCCCCAAGCATCGGGGCTCAAGACTAGTGCCTCTCCCGAGAACGTACCGTCCTACGCTTTCGGCAGTGCCAAGAACACCACGGCCAGCGGTAACCCCGTACCGATCTGCATCGGCGAACGCCGGTGGGGCGGGATGATCATTTCCGCATCGATCTACGCCGAAGACAAACAGTAACGATATCGCAGCAAGCAGGCCGCCCATGAGGCGGTTTTTTTACGCCTGGAGGAATGTATGGGCGCAGCACGCAAGATCGATATTCACGGCGCGAAAGGCGGAGACAAGAAGCCTAAGTCCCCGACCGAGGCCAGCGACAACCTGCGCTCCACGAACATTGCCAAGCTGTTGATCGCGGTGGGCGAGGGCGAGTTTGAGGAGGCTCCCACTGCAGCCAACATCTTTCTCGACAACACGCCAATCAACGATGCCAGCGGCAACGTCAACTTCCCGAACGTGAAGTGGGAGTGGCGCTCCGGGTCTGTCGATCAGACCTATATCCCTGGCATTCCATCAGTCGAGAACGAGACATCGCTGAACATCGAGCTGCGCAGTGATGCGCCATGGGTCCGCTCGGTCACCAACACCCAGCTCTCGGCCGTGCGCGTCCGCTTTGCCTGGCCAGCGCTCCAGCGCCAGGACGATCAAGGCAACATTGGCGGCTACCGGATCGAGTACGCCATCGACGTGGCTACCGACGGCGGTGCCTATCAGCAAGTTCTGACCGATGCTGTGGATGGCAAGACCACCACCCGTTACGAGCGCTCCAAGCGTGTTGACCTGCCCGAGGCAACCACCGGCTGGCAGATCCGTGTCCGCCGCATTACGCCGAACCAGAATAGCAACAAGATCGCAGACACCATGCTGATCGCCGGCTTCACTGAGGTGATCGACGCTAAGCTGCGCTACCCGAACACCGCGCTGCTGTACATCGAGTTCGACGCCGAGCAGTTCACCAACATTCCGGCCGTCACCGTGAAGAGCAAGGCCAGGAAATGGCAGGTTCCAAGTAACTACGATCCGATCAGCCGCACCTACACCGGCACCTGGGATGGCAGCATGAAGCTGGCCTGGACCAATAATCCGGCCTGGATCACGTACGGCATTTGCACCGAGGACCGTTTCGGCCTGGGCAAGCGCATCAAGACGTTCATGGTCGACAAGTGGGAGCTGTACCGGATTGCCCAGTACTGCGACCAGCTTGTGCCCGATGGCCTTGGCGGAACCGAGCCACGCTTCCTGTGCGACATGAACCTGCAAGGCAAGGCCGACGCCTGGACGCTGCTGCGGGATATCTCCGGCATTTACCGCGGGATGACCTACTGGGCCCAGGGTCAGCTGATCATGCAGGCCGACATGCCGCGCGCGCAGGACTTCGACTACGTCTTCACCCGGGCAAACGTCATCGAGGGGAAATTCTCGTATGGCAGCGCTTCGGCGAAGACCCGGTACACCCGGGCCCTGGTCAGCTACGACAACCCGTCGAACAACTACGACACTGACGTCATTCCGTTTTCGGACCTGGACCTCCAGCGCCGCTACGGGGACCGGCCAACCGAGCTGAGCGCCATCGGTTGCACCCGCGCATCCGAGGCCCAGCGCCGGGGCAAGTGGGCGATCCTGAGCAACAACCTGGACCGCACTGTCACCTTCAAGACCGGCATGGAAGGCGTGATCCCGCTCCCGGGCCACATCATCCCAGTGGCGGACTCGCTGCTGGCCGGTCGGGAGATTGGTGGGCGCATTTCGGCTGTGGCCGGTCGCGTTGTAACCTTGGACCGCGACACCCTAGCAAAGGCTGGCGACCGACTGATCATCAACCTGCCCGGCGGCCGCGCCGAAGGGCGCACCGTGGAAAGCGTTGCTGGCCGTACCGTGACCGTGACCGTCGCCTACAGCGAGGCGCCCCGGGCGCAGCTTCAGTGGGCTCTCGACGCTGACGACCTGGCGATCCCGCTGTACCGAGTGCTGCGGACCAAGCGCACCATCGAGGGCGACTTCGAAATCAGTGCGCTGCAGTACGAGCCGAGCAAGTTTGCTTTCATCGACACCGGTGCTCGCCTGGAAGACCGGCCGATCAGCGTTATTCCGATCACCGTCGTTCCGGCGCCCGCCAGCGTCACCCTGACGGCGAACTCTGTCGTTTCCCAGGGAATAGCTGTAGCCACGATGACCATCACCTGGCCCCCTGTTGAAGGGGCTGTGGCGTATGACGTCGAATGGCGCAAGGACAGCGGCAACTGGATCAAGGTCCAGCGCACCGGCTCGACCAACGTAGACGTGGTAGGCATCTACGCGGGAGCCTACGTGGCCCGCGTGCGCGCGGTGAGTGCGTTCGACATCTCGTCGATCTGGCGTAACTCCGTGCTGACGGATCTCAAGGGCAAGGAGGGCCTGCCGCCGGCGGTGTCGTTCTTGACGGCTACACCCTTGCTGTTCGGGATTTACTTGAAGTGGGGCTTTCCCGATGGATCGAGCGACACCCAGCGCACGGAGATTTGGTACGGCCCCACCACGGATCAGGAGGCATCGACCAAACTCACCGACCTGGCATATCCACAAAGTGACTTCTCCCTGCTCGGCCTGGCCGCTGGCGTGACCTTCTATTTCTGGGCGCGTCTTGTGGATCGGATCGGCAACATCGGGCCATGGTATCCGCTTGGGATTGGGGTTCAGGGGCAGTCGAGCTCGGAGGCGGGGCCGATCCTGGACATGATCGCCGGTCAAATCGGTGAAACAGAACTCGGCCAGGACATCCTGGATGAGATCAACAAGATTCCCGGTCTTCAGGACCAGATCGATGCGCTGGACGGTCTTTCCGCTTACAAGCCGGACGAGGTCTATCAGACAGGGGAAATGGTCGTAGGAGACGGCCGCATCTATCAGGCGACCGATGAGGTTCCGATCAACACGCCACCGCCAAACCCGGCCTACTGGCTGGATGTCGGTCAGGCGATCGAGACGGCCAATGGCCTGGCGCAGCAGGTTTCGACCAACACCGCTGACATCACCGAGATTGACGGGGTTGTCACGGCCCAGGCCACGGCCTTCCAAGCGTTGAGAGCCTCCTACCGTGACGACAACGGTGAGGGCGACCTTGCCGATGCTCTAAAGGGGTGGGGCAGCACTGCGGCAATCGCCAACGAGGAAAAGGTCAGGGCATCGGAAAACCTGGCAATTGCTCAGAAAACAGAGTCCCTGACTGCTGCCGTAGGCGAGAACGAGGCCAACGTCACCGATCTTCGGCAGGTGGTCGCCACGGACAAGGAGGCCACTGCGCAGGCGCTCACGCAAGTAAACGTCAAGGTCGGCGAGAACACCGCATCGATACAAGAAACAGCCACTGCTTACGCGGATACGAGCGGCAAACTATCGACCATGTGGTCTGTAAAGATGCAGCTCACCTCCGACGGCAAGTATGTGGCGGCCGGTATCGGGCTCGGCATTGAGAACACTGCGGCAGGCCTGCAAAGCCAGTTTCTGGTCAGCGCTGATCGGTTCGCGATCGTCAACACCATCGCCGGCGGGGCTATATCGGTTCCGTTTGCAGTGCAGGGCGGTCAGGTGTTCATGAACTCGGCGTTCATCCAGGACGGCAGCATCACCATGCTGAAGATTGGTCAGTTTCTGCAATCGGACAACTACATCGCTGGCGTTCAGGGTTGGCGGATCGATAAGGCTGGCAACTTTGAACTCAACAGCCCTCTGGGCGGCGGTGCCCGCCAAACCATCAACAACAACGGCGGCAAGGTGTTCGATGAAAACGGCGTGAAGCGCTATCAGTGGGGGAACTTGTCCGCATGAGCTTCGGAATGAGGATATGGGGCGCCGATGGGGCGCTCCAGCTGGATGAAAACTCTTTCACTATTCGCGTGGCGCTTTCAATCCTGGTGACATTCCCTGTTGGCGGCAGCAAATCAAATCAGGATTTTGCTGTTCCTGGGGTAGGGCCGGGTAACGGGACCGCCATTGTCATTCCTATCAGCGATTACTCAGACAGTCAGATGCAGTTTGAGACCGAAATGTTAGAGGGTGTGGCGAGAGTCTATAACCACACTCGCACATTCGCGGCGAGCACAATTTCCAGCGGGACCATGCGACTTATTGTAATGAGGTGGACTTGATGAGCTATGGCGTCCAGTTCATAAATAATAACAATGTAGTGACTCTCGATTCTGAATACGCTCGGTTAATGGTGATTTCATCCGGCCGATATTTGCCTAATCAGGACGGTGGTATGGGGTCGGTTACGACCTTTCCTGTTGCGGTAACGTCCCAAGAGCCTCCACTGGTGTTTGTTCGGCCGGATACGGTGAACGCAATTGCCGGCATGTGTCAGGTGCGTATTATCGGATCTGCTGGAAATTGGACTGGGTTTTACATGAGGGCCTACAACACCAGTATCTCAAACCTGAATGGTAGGTACTTCGTTGCGGCATTCGCCGCCCAAGCTATAGCTCAGTATGGCGTGCGGATGTGGGGTGCTTCGGGCCAACTTCTGTTCGACTCTGGAACGCCCAGCGCGAATTTTACCAGGGCATTCCAGAACTGGAGCTATGTTAAGAATGACCTCACGGACCAGGGCCTCACCCGAATTTACTACAGCGTGCCTTTTAATTTTCCACAGGATGAGTTCTTACTGCTCAACACGTTTGGCATGAACATGACTTCGGGCAGCGGAATACCTCGGAACCTGTATTGCTGGTGGGACTTTCCGAATAACGCGCTTTATGCAATCACTGTTGCTGCGACAAACCCAACAGCTTTTTTTCTGCCGGCTGTATTCGCAAAGATGACGGCATAATCTAAATTAAGGAATACGCCATGCCCTGGTACAAAACTGGGACGGTAAACGTCACCCTAAACTCCAGTGCGGTTATCGGCACTGGAACCGCTTTTATTGCCAATAGCCGGGTCGGCGATGCTTTCCGAGGGCCGGACGGCGGATGGTACGAGATCACCAACATTGCCAGCGATACCGCTTTGGCAATCGATCCTCCGTATCAAGGCGCTACCGATGCGGCAGGCGTTTATGCACTGGCTCCGATGCAGGGTTACGTCAAGGGTTCGGCAGACGCGTTGCGGGCGCTGGTCAACCAGTTCGGCGGCGTGCTGGCTGTTTTGGGTGAAGACCCAACCCAGGCCGGAGTGCGCGCAGCGTTAAATTTGACTAACGCGGATGGCGTGCCTCAAGGGGAAACGAATAAATACCTGACAAACTCGGGCGTTATCGGGTCTGTTCTTACCGGACTTGACCCGGGCGCAAGTGGCTCCGTGGTTGCGACTGATAGTGTCGTCGCTGCGTTCAGCAAACTGAAGGTCAATGTCGACGCATTGCAGACTGGAAAGGCTGGCAGCGGGGTAAACGCAGATATCACGGAATTGAACGCGCTCACCAAGCCAGTGACTCCTGCGCAGGGAGGCGTGTCGTATGGCTACATTGATGGCCTGATACCCACCTGGAATACCACCACGTCTATCACAGTGTCACCAGGTGCAGCCTATATACCATCGACAGGGAAGAACCTAGCGGTGCCGACGGCCTTGACACTGAGCGGATTTTCTCTGACGTCCAACACTTGGTATTACCTCTATCTCTACGACAACGCCGGAACGGCTGCGATCGAACTAGTAACAACAGCTCCGACTGCGCCCTATAGTGGTACGGCGCGTGGTAAGTCTGGGGACATGACGCGTCGCTTCCTCTGTGCATTGCGTTCTAATGCTGGGATTGGCTTGCATAGCTTTCAGATCGATTCTGCGAGGATTCTTCGATATAGGGCGCTGCTATCTTCCCCGCCGTTTCGGGTGGTATCAGCGGCAAGCCAAACCACGCCAACCACCGTATCACTGGCAGCCATGGTTCCTCCAACTACGCAAACGGTAGAGATGCTTGCGGTTAACGGAAGCGGATCGGTAACTATATTCCTAGCGCTTCCTGAGGACACAGCCTCTATTTTGGCTCGGGTTGGTGCGACTGCAAATACTCAGCTAACGATGATCACGGATTCCTCTCAGCAATTTTCCTTTCAAAATAATGCCGCTGGCGGGGCAGCAACTTTCGACGTTGCAGGCTATGGGATGGACAGATAATGGGATACGCAATCACTGCTACATCCTGGCGCCAGGTGACGCCGGACCTCGAGCTGACCGATGGCGAGGCCTACGTGGAAGAGCTGCCGGCTTGGTTGGTCGAGGCCACCGCCAGGAATGAGGCTGTACGGGCAGCACAGGCCACCTCGTCGCAACTGCAAGCAATAGCCGACGAGAAGATTAGTCCTTTGCAGGCCGGCGTCGATATTGGCGAAATCAGCGACGAGGATCTCGAACGCTGGAAAGCGTGGAAGCGTTATCTGATCGCGCTAAGCAAGACGCCTGAGCTTCAAGGATGGCCAGACAATCCAGATTGGCCTGTGCTCCCCGATTTCTAAAACCCGCCAATCGAGCGGGATTTTTTTGCCTGGAGAAAAGTTTATGAACGCATCCGAAAAGGACCGCGACATCCTCGCGCGCACGCTTTACGGAGAGGCCAGGGGTGAAGGTTTCACCGGCCAGGTCGCCGTGGCCTGCGTAATCCGCAACCGAGTGAACGACGGCAAGGATCGCTCCTGGTGGGGCGAAGGCTACGCCGGGGTCTGCCTGAAGCCTTACCAGTTCAGTTGCTGGAACAAGAACGACCCGAACTATCCGTACCTGAGCGGCGCCAAGCCGATTCCGCCGAAGCAGTTCTCCCAGGCGCAGCGGGCGGCGGACCTGGTGATCTCCGGCCAGGAGCCCGACATTACCAATGGCGCGACCCACTACTACGCCACCACCATGCCGAAGCCGCCGACCTGGGCTAAGGGTGCAACCCAGACCTTTCGCCTGGGCAACCACATCTTCTTCAAGGACGTGACATGACTCCCGCCACGCTGAAGCTGCTGATCTCCGGTGTGGCCGTGGCGCTGATCCTGGCTATGAGCGCGACGTGGAAGGTCCAGGACTGGCGCTACGGGATGAAACTGGCGGAGCAGGCCGGCCTGCATCAATCCGACCTGGACAAGATCAACAGCGCGGCCACCGCTCAGGTACAGGCAGAGCAGGGCAAGCGCCTGGACCTGGAACAGCGGCTGTCGGCCCGCGAACAAACTCACCACAAGGAACTGAGCGATGCTCAAACCAATCAAGCTCGCTTGCGCGATCGCCTTGCCACTGCTGATTTGCGGTTGTCAGTCCTCCTTGCCGAGGATCCAGCCAGTTGCAACGGAGTGCCTGCCACCCCCGGCGCCGTCGGCGTGGTTCATGGAGCCCATCGAGCCCAACTTGACCCGGCGCATGCTCAACGAATTATCGGAATCACCGACGACGGCGACCGGGGGCTGATCGCGCTGAAGGCCTGCCAGGCGTATGTCAGGGAATTGAATCAGCAATAGGCTGAATCAGCTCGGGCCCTTGGTTCCGCACGTTGCCGATAGCCCGGTCAACCTTGAACCACTCGAAGGCCTCGGCTGGCTCGCCCTGGTGCAGGACGATTTGCTCAGCGCGCTCCTTCGGCGTTGCCGGGGCGAGCCATTCCCGGGCCAGGTCTGCATCCAGCACCACAGGGCGGCGGTCGTGGATGTCGACCATGCCGCCTTGGCTGTCGGAGGTTATGATGACAAAGCCGTCGTGCTCACCCGGCTCATGGTCGCCGGTGGGGTATTGGCCGATGGCCGCGCAGAATATGGGTGCATGGTTCCGCCTGCGGATCAGGTAGGGCTGTTTCTTTGGCCCGCCCTCATCGACCCACTCGAACCAGTTGTTTATCGGCGTGATGGCGCGGTTCGGCCAGATTGAGCGGTAGAAGGGGCCGTGGGCGACTTTCTCGACCCGGGCATTGATTGGTGCGGCGCGGTCCTTGGCCCAGTGCGGTCGCCAACCCCAGCGCACCAGGTCGGCATGCAGGATGTCGCCTTCCTGGTGGAAGAGGGCGAGCTGCTGCGACGGCGCGCCGTTGTACTTCTCCAGCGGCGGGTCGCCGGCGGAGTTGACCAGGGCATTCGGCGTACTCAGTGCCACAACGAAGTCGTGAATGCCGGTGTACTGGGAGAGTCGTCCGCACATAGGTCGCGCTCAACCGATCCTGTTGATGGTGGGCTCAGGCAATTTACCGCCCATGAGCTCATTCAACTTTCTGTGATATTCACAAATGACCTTTTCCTTTGAGGAAAGCAAGTAATTCGAATTCATGGTAAGGGTCACGTTTTTCCTCCGTTCTTCTTCAAGATCGTCCTTGGTCGCCTTGAGTTCCGCCCGGAGCTTTGCGCACTCCTTGGCCTCGGCTGCGTGCATTTCCACCAAGCCGAAAACATCCTGGCGAGCCTTGCGCAGTTGAGTGGTCAGTTCCTGCACTTCATTCTCCAGCATCAGGCAGGAGTGCTTGTACATTTCGAGCGGCGTGGGACAGCCCAGCCAATCACTGGTGTCTTCGATGTCTAACGGGTCCACGGGTAACGCCTCTGCTTATACTGTTTGGATGTACAGTAATCGAGGGGCGATGATTCGGGCGAGGACTGGGCGACGAGCTGCGGTCTTTCAGTCAGATGACATCATTACTGCCAGGCTCATTTTGATGAATTCGTCGTTTAGGTCCAGGGTCGCCAAGGCTCCGCGCACATTGGCGGCGACCTGATTCGATCCCTGCCTATCTACCCAATTGGTCAGCTCCATGATGGCTGCTTCCAGGGCACGCTGGTTTTCGTTGATCTTCGAAAGCAATGACGGGAGCAGGTCGAGATTTTGCATTGGCGACTCCTACTTCGGAGAAATAAGCGTAGCAGTTCGGGGTGAGGGTGTTCGGTTGGCAGAACGCCGCAGGAGGGTGGAGATTTATGCAAGATCGGCATAAAGGAATGGCCAGATGGCTAATAAAATTCAGGCTGTTTCGGGATGCAATGGGGGTAATTTCCGGTCCGCAATCATTTTAGAGGATGCGGAAACATTGGCTGATATAGCAATGATTTTAGGTAGATTGCGGACCAGAAAACCTATTGCACGCCACGGCCTGATTGATTTCCACTAAGGACTTAAAATCCCCCGCTCGTAAGGGCGTGCCGGTTCGATTCCGGCTTCGGGCACCATCTAAAATCAAGGGTTTGCGAGCGAAAGCTAATGCAAACCCTTGTTTGTTTCTGCTCCGTCAAACCACCTTATCCAAGCTGCGCTCACAACCTGCGCCGAAATGCCTCGAGAATCTCCCGGGTGCCCTTTTTCATTTGCAGTTGCGCGATAGCGTCCAGCGGATGCCAGAGGCAGTCGCTGATTTCATTCTGTGGCCGGGCGGTCTTTGAATCGGTGACCGCGGCTTCGAACACGTGGTGTTCGGTTTCACCGTCGCTGATGCGCATCAGATAAAGCAGGTTGTGCGCGTCCAGCCCGGTCTCTTCTGCCAACTCGCGTAGTGCCGCCCCAGCATGGGTTTCGCCGCGCTCAACGGTTCCACCAGGCAATGTCCAGCGGCTGTTGGCCTTGCGCACGAGCAAGATGTGGCGATCTTCCTCGCAGATGACGGTCGCTCGAATTTTCATGGCCTTGCTCAATCCGTGACTGTCATTAAATTGAAATATAACTGCAATATTTGAGCCCGATGTCATACGGACTGTCCACTACAGTTTTTACCGGGGCCTCTCTGTACGACCGCGGCAATCGGCGAAAGACTGAACTTCATTTCAAGCCTGCACTCGCTATCTGTCAGGACTGGGCATTAAACCGATCATCGCCTCGACTGAATCAGCTTGGAAAAAACGTATCCATGTTGGGTGGATAGCCAACCTCGGGTAGAGGGGAAGTGAGAAGACATGACCACGGTTGAAGACTTCAAAATCAAATCCCACGAGCTTCTCGTGGAACTGGACGCGGCCACCTCAGAAATGATGGCGCTCGTCGACGCACATCAAACGAGCGGGGTGATTTGGGAGCAGGCCGTCCAACGCCAGCATGACGCTTATGAACGGTGGGTCGCCTATCTGAATGAGCGTGGATAGACGCAAGTTCGGGCGGGGGGACGCGATGGCAGATTCTTTGAACGGACCGTCAGGGGGTGTGCCTAAACCATAGACCTTAAGAGGATTGGACCATGTCTGAACTAGCCAGCTATTTCTGGATCGGCGTTGTGGTGCTTTTGCTGCTTGTGGATCTGTGGGCGATCATCAGTGTCTTTCGCAGTGACAAGACTGTCGGGACCAAGGCGGGATGGGCGCTGGTGTTGATCATCTTGCCTGTGGTGGGCCTGGTCATCTGGGGCGTTGCCGGCCCTCGCGGTGTGAAGGAAGGCCCGTCGTCGCCAGAGCACAGCAAAGGTTAGGGACCCTTCATTGGTTTTTCCAGCGCCCACCGGTGGTTTCGCAATCTTTCTGTGCTTGCGCCAGTTGCTCGGTGTTGTAGTAGTACCGGGTGACTTGCGCATCGTCAGGGATGTTGGCTGACTCGCCGCCACGGTCCTTGCTGGTTGAGTGCGGATTGGCCAGGGATTCCTGAGTCAGCCGGGCCTGGCACGTCGCTACATAGCCTTGGGCGCAACGTTCGACCTGGTTCTTTTCAGTGCTCAGTGCACCTTTGCTTTCGTTGCTGCACGACCAGCCAATCGCCTCGGCTGGCACGCCTTTGTATTCGTAACAACTATGGGTTTCGATCTTCGGTATCGCCTGGCTCTGGGACCGAGTGATTACATCGCAGCCTTGCGCCATGGCGACGGCAGGGCAGGCACAGGCGATCAACAGCAGGATTCTGGCGTACATGGTGTTCTCCCTCTAGCGGCTTTGCTCCGATACATATCCATATCGAGGCGCAAAGAACGCCCGCGTTCCATCGGTTTTCCAACCGGTAGAGCGTGGGGAAGAATCTGTGCAGCGCAATGCGTTAGCGGAACTTGGGCAATGGTCGCTCGGCGGGCTTGAGGGACGTCAGCGCGCTCTGGATAGAGGGGGCGTCTTTTTCGATGTCATTGAGACGATCCCGGATGCGCACGGCGGTAGGGTGCCCGCCCTGATGGTCGACCCAGTCAGCGATTTCTTTGCAGGCTGCCGCCAATCGCGCCTGACGCGATTCCAGCAAGGTGAGCACGGTGGTGATGGACTCTTTTTCAGACATGTCGCACCTCCATTGAGTGTGTATAGGGCAGCACAAAACCCGCCAGCAGCGGGTTGTACCGATAATTAAGCGTAGTTGAGTTATTTCGGGTCTGGCGAAGAAAACGGCGCACGGCCGGACGGCCGGTGCGCCAAAGAGGGGTTGCGGACTCAGCCTGACTCTTTTACCCAGGCCGGCGCGACACTGGCTCGCCAGCGCACGTCGGTAATACCGTATTTTTCTGCCAGTGGTTTTGACACCCGCTTGACCTTTTCCCTCCCGAATTTGGGGATGCGCCCGACACCCGCGTCGCAACTGGCCCAATGCCAGGCTTCGGAATTGTTCATCACTTCTGCACGAATGATGAATGACTTGGGCTCGCCATGGAGCATGTAGTCGATGATGTAAAGCGATGGCCCGCCCATAAATCCTCCCTAATTAGTTCTATACGGATGGATGCAGAGGCGGGCGGAAAATTCCATCGGATCTCCAGACGGTCAAAATCGGGGGCGCGGCGAGGCTCGCGGCCGGGAACCAAACCCGGTTAACCTTCTCCAAGCTGGGCTTGAGCACCAAGGGCCATGGATCGAAGGCGAGTCAGTGCGATCACCATAAAAGGCACACAATGAAAATCTTCGCCAGGGTGTTGTCTCTCGTAGCCCTTGCCAGCGCTTTGCTGGGGTGCATTGGCGCTCCCATCGAACTGACTGCGCAGACCGAACAACGCCTTCGCACGCAACCGTCGATCCGCTTTCTGCTGACGTTCGATGACGGGCCCAGCGCATCATCTTTCTGGAACCCGAGCATGGGCGTGCTCGATGCCCTGGCGCAAAACCCGGTGCAGCCGGGGATCAAGGCGGTATTTTTCGTCCAGACTCGAGCGTCGCGGGCCGGTGGCAGTGATATCGGGCGTTCGGTGATGCGTCGTGAACAGCAGGAAGGGCATGTGCTGGGCTTTCATACCGCGACCTCCGGGCACAGCAACCACCGGTTCCTCAGCCCAGATGAACTGGAACAGTCGCTGCTCAATGGGAGCGCCGACATTGCCGCCATCACGGGGGCGGCTCCCAGGCTGGTGAGGCCGCCGTTCTGGAGCTTCGACACCCGCACCTTCGAGGCCTACCGGCGCCATGGCCTGCACATGTTGCTCACTGATCTGAGTGCCAACGACGGCAAAGTCTGGGGCATCACGGCGAGTCCGAGACGGCGAATCAACCTAATACGTCAGCTCAGCGAAGTGCGTGAACGTATCGCCGGCGGGCAGATACCTGCCGTTGATGGCGTCATTCCGGTGGTGGTGACCTTTCATGATCTCAATCGCTACACCGCACGACACGCCCGGGAGTACCTGCAGATTCTGATCGACGCTGCCCAGGCGACTGGGGTGAAGACCGACACCAAGCCATTTTATGACGACCGTCAGGCGCTTGAGCGAGCAGCGCTGGCTCGCACCGTCAAAGACGGCACCGAGCCGGTGCAATTGCCTGGGTTGTGGAACAGACTGTGGGGATCGGGCTCACCCTGATGGGCATGTCGCACCCGGGAAATTGCGACGCCCGGTTGATGCCCTGATGCCAACTGAGTGTAAGGTAAGGGGCGTACCTTAGGTTTATCTGGCAGGAGGTAACTATGAGTGCTGCGATGCTAACGAAAGTGCACATCAACGGTTATGACGTACTCAGTGTGAACAGCGGCCCATGGCGGGTCTGCACCCAAGTGGACCGGCTTGGCTCCTTTGCTTCCCGTGAGGAAGCGCTGGCTTACGCGGCGGCGTTGCCGGTACGCAGAAACCGAAGCGAGCGATCGGCTAACACTAAATAGCAGCGCTAGAAGGTCGTGTTCGCAGGTCAGAGTTGGCTGCACGCGCGCAACCCCCGGAGGATGCTGCGCACGCAGCCAACTCGCCCCAGTGGTTCAGGTATTGGCCAGTTCCAGCGGGATCTCCAGAGTGAACAAGGCCCCTTGACCAGGCCCATCGCTGTGGGCGTAGAGACGACCATTCATTTCAACCGCGGCCAGAGCACAGCTGTGCAAGCCAAATCCATGGCCGTCCTTGCGGGTCGTGAACCCGTGGTTAAAGATTCGAGCCTGGTTCTGCGGCGCAATACCCTCGCCTCGATCCTTGACGCTGAGGCGTAACGTACTCTCAGCGACGATCTGGATCCCTAGCGTCATTTCCCGCGGATGCCCGGAAACATTCGACATTGCGAACTTGGCGTTGCTGATCAGGTTGATCAGGATCAACAGCAACCTGTGCTTGTCTCCCAGGATGGTGGGGATGTCCTGAAAATCCTTGATGACCGTGACATGGTGCCGGCTCAGCGCGCCTGCGTTCATGCGTAACGCATCTTCGAACAAATCCCTGACATTGAGCGGCTCGATCAATCTCGCGGCGCCAGCGTAGGTTTGTTGGGTGGCGACGATTTCCTTGATGTGGTCAATACTCTTGGTCAGTTGTGCCAGCTCGTCAATGAGCAGTCCCTGTTCGGCATTGATGGACTCGACCAGCTCATTGAAATAACGAGGCAACAATTTGCCTTTTTCATCCAGGGTAATGAAACGGCCCAAATCCTCGGCATGCTCATTCATCATTTTTACCGCTTTTCCCAGGCCGAGCGTCTTGCTGTTTTTCAACTTGCGGGTCACCAGGTCCGCCGAAATATTCACGCTGTTGAGAACGTTCCCCACGTTATGCAACACGTTGGTCGCGATCTCGGCCATTCCCGCCATTCGCGCCGCCTCCACCAGCTCACGTTCGGCCTGCATCAACTCGCGAGTGCGATCTTCCACCCGTTCTTCCAGCCGTTCATTGGAGAATTGCAGTTCCTGGTTAATCTGAGTGATGAGCGCGGAACTGCGAACCAACCGCGCAGCAAGGTAGATCATCAAAATGGCCATGAGGCCGGCGCATACAGCCAGATAGATGTGATATTGGCGTTCGGTCTCGGCGGTCCTGCGTTGGGTTTCGTTCAACAGCTCGTTAATACTGTCCAGCTCTTGAGCGACCGGGATCACACTGATGCGGTCAATGAGGTCATTGACGATCGGTTGTTCCTGGATAATTGATTCGACATGTTGTGTCAGCGTGGTAAAGGACGGCTGGTAGGGCTGGGGCAGTTGGGCCATGTATTGCTCCAGCGCATTGAGCTGGCTCCTTACTTCTTCGGCCTTGTCCGAGGTGACATAAAGGGCGTACTCAAGCGTTGTCAGAGTCAGGTCAAGGACACTGGAGGCAATCTCTAGGCGGTTTATCGGAGTGTCGGCGTCCATCTCCCTGAGCCGTGTCTGGATGTCGTCCTCGGCAAGTGGCAGCGCATCCAGAGCGGTGCGTAAGCGGGTGTTGTGTTGCTGGAACTGCTCCACCAGCAGGCTTTTGTTCCTCACCGCCTCCACATAGCCCTGGCGCCTGGATGCCCAAAGGGCCGCCAAAGGACCAGAATTGTTGAGCTGCTCCAACTGCGCCCATCGACTGGCCGCTTCAGGTGGCGGGGTCAGCGACAGGTTGTTATTGATGCCGATCTTTTTTCGCAGGATTTTGACGTTCCAGTTAGCGTCGGATTGTTTGAGTTGGCGGATGAAATCCCGGGATTCGAAATAGGTGGAGGCGTCGTAGGTGTAGGACTTGACTAAAAAGAATATCAAGGCCGAAAACACAGCAAGCGCGACAGCCAATAAGGCGGGCCATTTATATTTTTTAATGAGAGTGGTCACGCGGTCCTCCCATCAAGGCTCATGATCGGGCAGATCGGTGAGTTGCCAAGACAAGGCAGGATTGCGGCGCTTGGGACGATGGGTGGAGTGTTTGTTTGGTGTTGTATAGGTGGCGTGGGTCTGCTTTTGCCTGGGTGCACGTTGAGCTCCCTGCTAACGGTGGCGTGGTACGTCAATGACGTGAGTGTAGCGCTAAGGAGGCGGGGCGATGTGGGAGGCCGGAGGCGGGCGCAGATTAAGTCGGCCGCCACAGTGGCGGCCGACTTTTGGCTTGGTCCATTACAGCGGTCACAGCTCAGGAATGAAGCGGATAATCCACATATCCATGCTGGTCGCCACCAAAGAATGTGCTCGGATCCGGCGCATTGAGTGACAACCCTTCGCGAATTCGCCGTGGCAGATCAGGATTGGCCAGAAACGGCCTGCCGAACGCGATGATGTCCGCGCGGCCGTCGATCAGCGCCTGTTCTGCCGTCTTTGGATCGTAGCCACCGGCGATCATCAGTATGCCGTCCCAGGCTGCACGCAACTGACCGATAATGGCATCCCAGCGCGGATCGAAGTTCTCATCTTTTACAGTGCCGACGACGGCGGGCTCGACGAGGTGCAGGTAGGCCAGGTTCCAGTGGTTCAACGAACGCACGATATGGCCGAATGTAGCCTCAGGGGTTTCATCACCCATGCCCATGAAGCGCCCCATGGGTGTCAGACGCACGCCCACGCGTTCTGGACCGACCTCATCGACTACGGCAGCCACCACTTCCAGTAACAGGCGAGCACGATTTTCCAGGCTGCCGCCGTAACGGTCAGTGCGCTGGTTACTGTTACTGTTGATAAATTGATCCAGCAGATAACCATTGCCCGCGTGAATTTCCACACCATCCATTCCGGCGTTCATCGCATTGCGTGCAGCCTTGCGGTAGTCGCTGATAATGCCGGCGAGCTCCGAGGTTTGCAGCGCTCGTGGCACCGGCACATCACCCCAGACGCCGTGACCATCGGTATCGACAATGAACGTCTTGCCAGGTACGGGTAATGCACTCGGGGCAACCGGCAGCGCGTTGTCGGGCTGAAAACTGGGATGCGATACGCGGCCCACATGCCAAAGCTGCATGAAGATCAAGCCGCCCGCCTCATGCACGGCGTCGCTGACTTCGCCCCAGGCCTGCACCTGTTCATCGCTGTAGATGCCCGGCGTCCAGGCATAACCCTGGCCCTGTCGGGATATTTGCGTCGCTTCGGTGATGATCAAGGCGGCGCTTGCACGTTGGCGGTAGTACTCGGCATTCATCGCTGTCGGAATGTCGCCCGGTTGCCCGGCGCGAGAGCGTGTCAGCGGTGCCATCGCCACACGGTGTGCAAGTGTGTATGGACCTAATGCGATGGGACGAAACAGATGTGGCGTCATGGTGTTCTCCAATAATCGAAAAGTGCAGGCAGGGTGGCGTCTGACCTGGGCCAGGCACTGGCTGTACTTAAGTTAAACGGCGCGATGACGCCTGATAATCCACACACTTCGCCACGCTGCATTGCGTGATTCGCAATGCAGCGCGGGTTCATGACGGCTGCTGCGAGCGAGTCAGGGGAAGGTTCAACCAGCGCCGCCCTGTGGCATTCGCGATGGCATTGCCAATGGCCGCAGCCATTGGTCCCTGGACGATCTCGGCGGCGCCGAGAAACGGTTGTCCCGGTTGATCGAGCAGATGGACGTCGACCTTTTTGGGCACTTGCGAAAAGCGCAGGATCGGGTAACCACTCCAGTCGTAGCTGCGAATGCCTCCGGGGTCATAGGCGACTTTTTCATACAGCGTCCAACTGGTTGACTGGACGACACCCCCTTGCACTTGGTTGCGCAAGCCGTCGGGATTGACGATCTGCCCAACGTCCACGGCTGTGACGACGTGATCGATCTGAACTTCGCCAGTCTGAGGGTGCACCTGAAGGTGCACGGCGATGCCGCAATACCCCATGATGTTTTTGTAGCGGGCGAACGCGAAACCTATGCCCGCGCCAGGAGCGCTGCTTCTTTGCGGCCAGGCAATGGCGTCGCGAACTCGCTCCACCACGGCCCGCGCCCTGGGATCGGTCAGATGGGCAAGCCGCAAGGCAACTGGATCGACTTCGGCCTTGATGGCCAGCTCGTCCATGCAGGCTTCGATTGCGAAAATGTTGATGTGCGCGCCGAGTGAACGCATGGCCGATGTGCGAAATGGCATCTCGGTGACGAAGTTCATGTCGATGCGCGTCGAGCCCAATGTGTACAAGGGCACCGCGTTGCGATCGCCGTCGCCTTCGGGTTGTGCGATAGGCACCGAAGGCGCAGAGATGAAAGGGCGGGCCAGCAGCCGCGCCGGCAGCAAGCGTCCGGCATTGACGATGCGTTCGTTATGAGGCGTGGTCCATAGCTCGCAGTTCCAGTCCTGCAGTCGACCCTGCGCATCAAGGTTGGCCTGGACCTCGGTAATCATCGCCGAGCTGTAGGGCTCCCAGAGATTTTCCTGTTCGCGCATCCACTGCACCCGAACCGGGGTGCCCGGTAGTCGCATGGCAATCAGCGCCGCGTCGGCTGCTGCATCGTCCGCGCCGTTGTGACCATAGCAACCCGAGCCTTCGGTGTGGATACAGCGAACGCGCTCGGGTGGCAGTCCTGTCATTTCGGCAATCCCGGCGCGCAGGGGGTACACACCCTGTGTGTGGGTCCAGACCGTGAGGGTGCCGTCCTTGAGCCAGGCCACGGCGCATGACGGGCCGATGGAACCGTGCATCAAATACTGTTTGGTTACGCGCGCGCGGTAGCTATGGTGGGGCACGTCTTGCGGGGTACCTTCATGACTGATTGGATAACGGCGTGAGGGGAGCCGTTCGAGCAAGGTATGGATCGATCCAGACTCGGGGATTGCCTGTCCACCACTCCAATAGGCCGATTCGTATCCGCTGCGCATGGCCTTGATCGCTTGCCATTCATCAAGCGCCACCACGGCCAGATAATTACCATCACGAATCACTTGCACGACCCCGGGCAGCATCTTGATCGATTTCGCATCGAAGACCTCCAGCCTGCTGCCGGGACGCGGCGGGCGGATGACTCGCGCATGCACCATGCCTGGCAGACGAATGTCTTGAACGAACGCGGCACCGCCGCTGACTTTGGCCGCAATATCCAGCCTTTGCAGCGAATGGCCGATCAGCTTGAATTGCGTCGCCGGCATGACTGGCGATTCGGCCTTGGCATAGAGGTGCAGATCGACATTCTTGACGGCGTCGGCATAGCTCATTCGCTGCCCAGTGGGGCCGAGAATGATGCCTTGCTCGGTGCTCAGCAGTGCCGGCAATACCTCCCAGCTACGCCCGGCCGACTCCAGCAGTAACTCACGCACCTGCGCCGCCGCGTTGTACAGCGCGGTCCCACTGTCGAAAATACTGTGGCTACCGGCGGTGTAGCCTTCGTTAGGTGTCAGAGCCGTATCGGCGGTAAGCAAATTGATCGCCGCCGGGGAGACTTCCAGGCGTTCCGCGGCTATTTGCAATAGGGCTGTCTTGACGCCGGTGCCCAACTCAACCTTGCCGGTGTAGACGGTGATGCCATCTGCGCCGACCCGGATCCAGGCATCGAGATAGGGGTTGGTGCGCAGGCTGCCGGGCAGGTCCGGCGCCCGCACTACCGTGCCAAGCGTATCAACTTCGGTGTCTGCCCATGCGCGTCGGGTCATCGGCGCGAGGGTGAATGCCATCAACAAGGCGCCGCCCTTCAAGAAGGCGCGGCGACTGTGAGCCATCTCTTTAACCTGCGTCATAGCGAACTCCGGTTTTGCCTGGCTACAAGGCTGATCGCGTCGATAATTCGCAGGTGGGTTCCGCACCGACACAGGTTGCCTGCCATGTACTGGCGTATGGTCTGTTCGTCCGGGGACGGATTGCTTTCCAGTAATGCCTGGGCGCGCATCAACATACCGGCGATGCAGTAGCCGCACTGGGCCGCCTGTTTATCGATGAAGGCCTTCTGTAAAGGGCCGGGGCGCTCGACGGTGCCGAGGCTTTCAACCGTTCTAACCTGTTTGCCTTCAAGGCCCGCGCAGGGTGTCACGCAGGAAAACACAGGCTTGTCATCGACAATGACGGTACAGGCACCGCATTGGCCCAAGCCGCACCCGTATTTGGCGCCATTGAGCCCCAGGTGATTGCGCAGCGCGTAGAGCAGCGGCATGTCAGGTTCCAGCTCCAGTGTCTGGGGCGAGCCGTTGACATTGAGAGTGACTTGGGTCATTTCGTCTCCTGGCGTATCGCTTCAAGGGTGGCAGAAAGGTCAGTCCAGGGTTGGTCGGGACTGGCCTGGTGGCGCAGGTATGACGCCAGGGCTGAGAGTTGGGCGTTGTCGAGGCTGGCGGCAAACGGCGGCATCACCGGACCCGGCACGCCCGGGGTGGCCGGGATGCCATCGAGTACGGTTTTCAGGAAGTTGCGCGCGCTTGAGGCTTGTAATGCTGACGTACGATTCAGCGCCGGACGCCCGTCGATTTCGCGCATCGGTGCCGCCGCGCCATGGCAACCGGCACAGGCGCTGGCGAAGAGCAGGGCGCCACTGGCTTGAGCGGTGGGCTCGGCGCTGGCAGCATCGGGATGGATTTCCCTGATCACAGCCCTGCCGGGCAGACTCAGCAAGTACTCGGCAATCGCCTCTGCATCGGCCACCGGCATGCGTGCCAGGCCAAGACTGACCGCACGCATCGGTCCAGCCGCGGTGCCATGCCCCTCCACGACTTCTGCGCGAAGGTAACGCACCAATTGCTCAGTGCTCCATGCATTTGCACGACGAGCCATGCCGAGCAGCGAAGGCGCTTGCCAACCCTCCACGGAACCGCCCGCCAGGCTTTCGCCGCTCTTCTGGGCACCGAGTAAGTTCAGAGGTGAATGACACCCTGCGCAGTGGCCGGGCCCTTGGACCAGATAACGCCCGCGATTCCAGGCTTCAGATTGTCGTGCTACTGGCGTGAGTGGCTTGGCGTGCAGGAACAGCAGATTCCAGAAGGAGACTAGCGGGCGGATGTTCATCGGGAAGTTCATGTTGTTTTGCATGGCCGGTGAGTCCACGGCAGGGCCGCTCATCAAGTACGCATAGGCGTCAGCGATGTCGTCTGTGGTCATGCGCCGGTAATGTACGTATGGAAAGGCCGGGTAAAGGAAGTGACCATCGCGTGAGATCCCTTCGCGCATCGCCCGCTCGAATGCCGGCAGCGACCATTGGCCAATTCCGGTCTGCGGATCCGCAGTGATATTGGTGCTGTAGAGCGTGCCAAACGGCGTTCTTAGCGGCAGGCCCCCCGCCATGTATTGGCCCCCGGGTCGTGTATGGCACACCGCACAATCGCCCGCCTCGACAACGCGAGCACCGCGTTGCAATTGTGCGGAATCGAAGGTTCGCGGACGCTCGATGGGGGCTATCGCCGGACGCCACATCAGCATCACGGCCCCGATGGCGCCTACCGAAGCCAGGACCACGGCGCTGATCCATAACGGCCTGGCTCTGATGAAACTGCCCTTCATGAAAATGCCCGGTGCCGCAGACGCGCGGTCGCAAGTGATGATGAGTTGGGGGTCATGAACAGCTCCTCGGTCAGCCTGGGAAAGGCGCCGGAGGAGAGACCTCTGCGCCAAGTGCCGAGGGTAAGGAAGGTGTGGCTGTTGGAGTATCCGCGGATCGCGCAATAGCCTGTTGCGCCAAGCGCAAGGCGAGTGCGCGTTGCATATGGCGCATCACTCAATTGCTCATGGGGTGGATTCTGCGGATCGACCGCTGCCTTTAGCCTTGACGCCACTTTCTCGAACTCAACGAGGTGTCATCATGCTCACGGGTAACCCGGCGGCAACGGCCAAGGCCGAACAATCTGCTTCACTCTCTGGCCTGATGGTCGCGTTCCTGGCGTTTTGCTGCGGCGCGGTCGTTGCCAACCTTTATTACGCTCAGCCAATTGTCGAACTGATCGCGCCGCAGATCGGCCTGTCCAGCGCCAATGCCAGTCTGATAGTTTCGCTCACACAGTTTGGTTATGCGTTGGGCCTGCTGTTGCTGGTGCCACTGGCCGACCTGATGGAAAACCGACGCCTTGTCGTGGGTTTTACCCTCGCCGCGAGCGTGACCCTGTTGTGTGCCGGTCTGACGCATTCGCCGTCGATGTTCCTCATATTGTCCCTGCTGATCGGTCTTACCTCAGTGGCGGTGCAGATTCTTGTGCCGCTGGCGGCGCATCTGGCGCCGGAAGCAACGCGTGGGCGCGTTGTTGGCAACATCATGAGCGGGCTGTTGCTGGGCATTCTGCTGTCACGTCCGCTGTCGAGCCTGCTGGTGGAAGTGTTCGGCTGGCGCGGGGTGTTTTTCAGCGCCGCGGCACTGATGGCCGTCATCGCCGTGATTATGGCGACTGCGCTGCCGCGGCGTGTGCCGACTCATCAGGCCACGTACCCGGCGTTGATCGGTTCGGTGTTTGCGCTTGCCCGTCGCCACCCGGTTCTGCGGCAACGTTCGTTGTATCAGGGCTTATTGTTCGCCAGCTTCAGCCTCTTCTGGACCCTCGCGCCCATTGAGCTGATACGTAACCACGCGTTCAGTCAGGCGCAGGTTGCGATTTTTGCGCTGGTCGGAGCCGTCGGTGCATTGGCAGCACCGATTGCCGGGCGCTTGGCCGATGCTGGGCATGGCCGCCGCGGGACGCTGGCTGCACTGCTGTTGGCACCCGTCTCGCTATTGATCGCGGCGCTGCCTGGCAGCAGTTACCTCTGGCTGGTGGTGTGTGCAGTGCTGCTGGATTTCGCCGTGCAACTGAACATGGTGCTGGGCCAACGAGAGGTGTATGCCATCGACCCGCACAGTCGCGCGCGCCTGAATGCGGTTTACATGACCAGCATCTTCGTGGGTGGTGCCTTGGGCTCGTTGGTGGCGAGCCCACTGTATGAACATTTCGGCTGGAACCTGTCTGCCGTGACGGTGGCATTGTTGCCTGCTCTGGCTTTGCTAATGTTTCTGGGACGTAAGGCAGAGGCCTGAGCGCCAGGCGTCGGTGAAAGGTGTGAGGTGCGTTCGTACAAGACGGCGCGAGACGAGTGATGCACAATCGTCTGCGTTCCTTTTCGACCGGATTGCACCTATGGACAAGCTGCTGGCATTGAAGATGTTTGTTGAAACCGTGCGTTGTGGTGGTTATTCCGCCGCGGCACGCAAACTCGGCATCTCGACATCTTCGGTGACACGCCAGGTGGCAGGACTCGAAAATGAGTTGGGCGCCAGTCTTCTTAACCGTACGACTCGCAACACCAGCGTTACCGTCGCTGGGCAAACCTATTTCGAGAAGGCCGTCGCCATTCTCGATGCCATTGATCAAGCCGATGCCGTAGTCGCCGACCGTGGCATCGAGGCCCAGGGACGCCTACGGATCAGCGTCCCGGTGGAGTTTGGTCGACGAATCATCGCGCCGCATCTGGGTCGATTGCTTGCTCGTCATCCAGGACTGGAAATCAGCGTGTCGTTGAGCGATCAGGTCAGCGACCTGCTGAGCGAACAGATCGATGTGTCGGTGCGTCTCGGATCGTCGGTGGTCAGTGAGGATATCGTCAGCAAACGGGTAGGGGCCTTCCAGCGCTGGGTGGTGGCCAGCCCGGACTATCTGAGTCGTCACGCGGTGCCGTCTCATCCCCGTGACTTGCTGGAGCTACAATGCCTGCGCTTCGATTACGGTGGTTCGCACCACCACTGGACGTTCCAGGGCGAGGACGAAAGCATCCAGCTCAACGTCCACGGTCGCCTGCAAAGCAACAACGCCGATATCCTGCGTGAAGCGGCGATCGCCAGCGGCGGGGTGGCCTTGCTGGCCGACTGGCTGGTACGTGACGACGTCGCCGCCGGCCGGCTGGCACGGTTGCTGGAGCATTATGAAGTCAATCCCGGCAGCGCGAGCAGTTGTATCAATGCCCTGTATTTACCCAATCACCGGGGCTCCAGCCGGATCAATGTGTTCATTGATTTTCTTGAGGAGATCCTCGCGCCTGATCGATTGGATAACCGCTAGCGCCAACTCAGGTGCGTAGTTTTCTGTCGGGAGAACCGGGGTGGCACAACAGAAAACGCATGCGCCAGAAACGACAAAGCCCTGAATAATCAGGGCTTTGTCGTATAAAGATGGCGGAGGCGATGTCCGCTATTTTGACGTATTTTGAGTTCTATTGCCGTCTGGCTGCTTACTAAAAAATCCTTATTAAACATGTAGATATTTGGTTTTTTGTCTTTTGTGTTCCAATGGATATTACCGAAAGCCATCGTCCAAGGTGTGGGCTGGAGTGTGGGCTGGAGCTGATTTAGATTAGGTCATCGTCCTTAAGAAGATGAGGTGACGCATGGCATCACTTACGACAAAGGTGGTGGAGAAAATAGTCAGGACTGGCTTGCCTGGCATGACCAATGACGGAGATGGGTTGTATCTGAGAGTTGGCCCTACCGGCGGCGCAAGTTGGCTTTTCCGCTACAAGCTATCAGGAAAGAGCCGATACATGGGCTTGGGAAAGCATCCAGAGACAAGTCTCGCGGTAGCTCGGGAAAAAGCATCTGATGCTAGAAGGTTGAGTAGATCTGGAGTCGATCCGATTGCGAGTCGAGATGAGGCGTTGGAGCGGAAAAGGCTGGAGAAAGAAGCCACGTTTCTATCGGAGGACGAAACCCCGACCAAACCAATTACCTTTAAGGAGGTTGCTCTTGATTACATCGATGCCCATAAGGCGGGCTGGAAAAATGCCAAGCACGCCCAACAGTGGAAGAACACGCTGACTACTTATGCGTTCAAGGTCATAGGCGATCTTCCCACGCAGGAGATAGGCATTGAACATGTGCTGAAAATCCTCAAGCCGATTTGGACAGAAAAGCCCGAAACCGCTAGCCGTTTGCGAAACCGTATCGAACTTGTCCTCGACGCAGCAAAGGCTCGAGACCTACGCGCAGGCGAAAACCCCGCTCGATGGCGAGGACACTTGGACAAGCTTTTGCCTCCTCGCCAAAAAGTGCGTGCTGTAAAACATCACGCAGCAATCCCATGGACCGAGCTCCCCGCGTTCGTGGCGACTCTTGAGAAAGCAGAAGATCTGAGTTCTAAAGCCCTGCGCTTCACTATCCTGACTGCCTGCCGAACCAGCGAAGTACTCTTATCTACGTGGGCGGAGATTGATCTCGTTGTAGGGATATGGACCATTCCAGCGTCGCGAATGAAAGCAGGGAAAGAGCACCGGGTTCCGCTGTCGAAAGCTGCATTGGATCTACTGATCGGTCTTCCTCGCGTAGAAGGGAACAATCATCTATTTCCTGGTGCTCGAAAAGGGAGGCCGCTGAGTAATATGGCGATGTTGATGGTGTTACGTCGAATGAAGCGCAACGATCTCACGGCTCATGGATTTCGCTCGACTTTTCGGGACTGGGCGAGTGAGGTCACCCACTATCCTCGAGAGGTTTGCGAACAGGCGCTTGCACACACAGTAGAGAATGCGGTTGAGGCTGCTTATCGCCGTGGAGATCTGTTCGGGAAGCGTCAAATGTTAATGGATCAATGGTCACGATATGTGTGTGGCATACAGGAAGCACAGGACAGTAGGGCGGCTACCAATTAAGGTTCAGCTTGTTTACTGACCTATTGAAGTCCTCAACAACATCAACGGCGACCTGGTGACACTGTACCGCGTCGTGCAGAACCGCCTCGAAGAGTTCGTGCGCCAGTTCAAATGGGCGCTCAGCTCACGCCAGGTATTCGAGTGGCAGAAGATGACCCGCCCCGAAACCCTCATCGACATCCAGCGCACCGCCCGATTCTTCTACCTGCAGCACCATGCCTTCGCCGGGAAAGTCACCGGGCAGACCTTCGGTACCGCCACCACCGGTCCGGCCATCAATCTGCTGCGGATCGAGGAGAACCTCTCGGCCGCCTGGCAGCGTCTGTCTGGCACCTATGTCGAAAACCTGCCGTGGCTCGAATGCGCCGAACGCTACGATCGTGCCCACACCTTCCACTACATGGACCCGCCTTACTGGCAGACCGCCGGCTACGGCGTGGACTTTCCGTTCGAGAACTACGAGCGAATGGCAGGCTTCATGCGCCGCTGCAAAGGTAAGGTAATGGTCAGCATCAACGATCACCCGGATATCCGGCGGGTGTTCGAGGGCTTTCACTTTGAGACGCTGGACATCCGTTATTACAACACCAACCAGAGGCAGGGGAAGGCCGAGGTGAGCGGTGAGCTAGTGATAATGAATTGGGAACTGGAGGCGTTAAGGGGATTGTTTTAAATTTCATTTGGGGCTGTCTCTGTTAGTAGAAAGAGGTAGCCTTTACCGATTTGAATGGAATTAAACATAAGGTGAAATAGGATGGTGATTGAAGGGTTGTGGGCTATGATTTCTACTTTACTTGCATAGTTGCTCATAGCATTTTTAGTGGTTGAGTAAATTAGCAGAAAAATGCGGACTTGTTGAGAATGGCGAAAAAAGCTTAATAATCACTGCGTTGTGGATGGCGGGTTAGCCTGGTTATTTAAGTCTTCGCGTTGCCGATAATTTTATTTGCAGACGTTCAGACTTGATCTGGCAGTTGCTGGATTCCCGGTTGCGACTATCAGATCAAGTCGAAACTTCTATAGCCTATAGACCTTTAAATCTAATGCTTTCGTGGTGACCGTTCTCCTGAGCCCATGTCTGAACAGCTGTCAAAAGTCGAGGCATATACCCCGCAGCGGTAATTTCACCATCGAACGGTTCTTCCTGCTCTGATGATATCAGCTCATTGAGCAGACGCTGGACGCGATCCGCCAGTGCATCATCTTTGGAGACGCTGAGGTACGTGTTGAGAGGTTTATCTTTCGACTCCTCTTCCTCACCAAGGAATCGCTCAAAGTCAGGTACACTGATGCGATGGCGCGCAGCAATCCCTGCTATGCGCGCAGCCAAAATTGCATTACGAATTTTATTATTCTCAGTCCACATCCCATTATTATGGCCGTTCTTCGTGTAGGGCGGATCACAATCATGCACTAGGCCGAAGTCGATTTTGAAATGGGTCATCACCTTAATCAACGGTGTGAGAATTGCCTTGCCACGAGCGCGAATGATTGTGACCTGGTCTATGAGATTATGTTGGCGCTCAAGAATCGAAGCCATGAATGCTGCATGCTCTGTATCACCTTCCACCAGCACCGGATAGGATCCGAAGAACACCTCGGAAAAACTTGGATCAATGTGCTGTAGGGCCTGAAGTCGCTCCTTGTCATCGCCTCCAAATTCAATCAGGTCTGATCGATACGTCTTTGGTTCAATGGGGGCTTGTTGTTCCTCTTGAGCACGTTCCAATCTTACAATCGTGGTGTGGTCTTCGAAAGGGTTGATGAAGTATGGTGAATGGGTAGTCATGATTATTTGCCAGTCAGGACTCTCAGCTAATCTGTACAAGTGGCGTTGAGCCGCACGCGCTGCCATAGGGTGCAATGCGTTTTCGGGCTCGTCGATCAATAGCAAATAACCAGGGAATGCTGGATCGTCTGGACTATCCGGAATTGGGGCGCCCCCATCGTGGGCTTCAAGTTGAGCTTTAGTTTGGTTCAATGTATCAGTAAGGGTCGGCTTTTCTGCCTCTTTCGCTTTAGGGAGCTTTTTCTCCGTATCCAAAATCGCTTTTTCCAATCGCTTGCGAAAGTCTGCTCGAACCTCTTTGTCCCGTGATAGTTCGTTGTGAACCTGAAGCATTGCCCAGAACAATGCTCGTCGGGCTCCTGTTCCCTGCTGCGCAAGATCCGTTTCTGCCGTACCGTCCTGGACTCGTAGCCGAGAGCCGCCCTTTACCAAATCAGCAACTTTTGGAACCAACGGCGCCGCTCCGATCTGCAGTTTGACATCCAAGCGTGGAAATACGCCTTTGAAACCTGCAGATACTCTCGTTGCGATCTGATTGAAGTGCTCCTCGTGAGCATTGCTAATCGTGTCCATATGATGCGATACGCTGCTAATCGCTTTGGCTAAGTCGGATTCAGGATTCATTCGCTCCGTTTCGAGGCCAGCCAAGAGAGGTGATAGTGCAAGCGCGAGAAGCATATCTTCCGTTTTTTCTGCATCATCGAGAGAGCCGATCCGCAATGGTCGAGGAAGCCGCGAACTGAAAACCGGATCTGCACCTCCGGCTTTTCCATCTTCTGCCCACCCCCCCAGACCACCTTCCCCCCCAGTTGGGTCCCAGGTCGTTCGGACCTTCTGGTAGTTTGGTCCTGACCACTGCCATCGACTTCTGACGATCAGTAGACCGTCCTTTTCGGTTTTCCATTTTTCGTCGACATTGCCAATCCCGGCCGGAATGTGAACTTCTAGCTGCACTTCCGACGGCTCGTCGGCGGGGGCGTACTGGCAGCGATCTCGATTGATGTCAAAAGTAACTGACCCCTTCGCAAGCTCATAGGCTCTTAAGATGGTTGATTTACCCGCATTATTCTTACCAACTAAGCACACGATGTTATCGAGCTCGATATCAACTCCTTCATTACCGATGCAACCGATGTTGCGTGCGGAGATGCGTATGAGCTTGGACCTGTTAGCGTCTATCATCATCACTCCCTGAATTTTTGCTGCTAGGTGCGCCTACGCGAGGCGAGTCGCCGTAAAGATAGACGACTATTTGCTCCCTCGCTCCTCTACCCGCAAAGCGAGCTTCATCAGGGCCGCGTCAAGTGCGAGCTACTTTTCGATTGTCATCGTGTAATTTTTTTTTGCAAATATCTAATGCCGTGCTAGACATATATTGATGGTAATGCCTTTCCATTGGGCACTAAAAATCCTTAACAAAATTGGTGTTTAGCCAGCAGCCAAAGGAGGTTGGTATGACAGAGATAGCAGAGCGACTTTCGACGTACTTGGATCGCATCGAGCGCTTGGAAGGCCAGTTCAGTAAAGAGTCTATAATTATATCGACGGAGCTCAAGTCTAAGGAATTTCTAATTGATGGCGATGATGAGCGAATAGTAAAAGAGCCGATCCTCTGGCGGCTCTATCAGCACAATATGTTCTATGTTATGACGGTGCCTGCTGGTACTGTCATAAAAAAACATAAGCATGATGAAGATCTATTTAGGTTTGTAGCGCAGGGTAGTTTGGTTTTTAATAAGAAGACTAATATTGTAGCTGGTACATGGTTTGTTGTTAAGGCAAATACGCCTTATGAGATCACAACTAAAGAAGGTTACGTTTCAATTGCCGGGTATACATCGAACTGCCGAACTAATCGAGGTGTTGATGGTACTCATTTGGTAAGGAAGGTTAAGAGTGCGTCAGGGGCTAAGAAAGCATCAGTAAAAAAATCCTCTAAATAATATTAATTAAAGTATTCGCAGGTACAGTTTAGCCCCCAGACGAATTTGTCGACTCGCTCATAAAGCAGAGACTGTTGTGCGAGGCTGACTATACTGCCCTGATCAAATGATCGGCAAAGGAGGCCGGTATGGGAGATTGTGACGAGAGGTTAATGCATCAGGCTCTGCAGGCTGTGCGCCGATACAACAAAGCGATAGGAGTGGAGCCAGCCGCGGAGATCGAACGCTTGCGTCTCGAAGCGGAAGCGTTCATGACCTGGTCGGAGTATCTGCTTCGGGCGCTGGGCGGGCGGTACGGACGCTTCATTGAGGTGGTGAATAAACGTGGTAGAGCTCATTGCAGTAGCAGCGGTAACTGGTTCTCGAAACTTCCCCATTCGTGCGGCTACATACGGCACACGCTGAAGGCGCAAATTTATTACCGCTAAGACGTGTCAGAGTGTTAGCCATACTCTTTCCCATTACTACCCGGCTATGTCATGTGGATCCGGGGTGTTCCTTGATACTTTCGTGCGACTTAGTGCTTTTCAGGAAACGCATTCCAGCAGCTCTCACTTCAAAGCGAATTGGACATACAGGAATCTTCAATGACTTCAAGCAATAGAATTTCTCATCACGCAGTCGTTCACTCCGATAAGGACTCCAGGAGTAAGAATGACTTCGACGTAGCCATTCCACTCCCCATCCCACTGGTTCGAGAGGATGACTTAAGAGTTCCCGACCGCCCCGTGGATTCAGGAGGAAATGCAGAAAAGACAGTACTTGTTCAGGCATCCGAGCCAGCCCCAGGGAGCATAGAGAAGGTGGCGGGAACAGTTAGGCCTCCTAAAAAGTACCAGTTTCCCTATCACTCGGTAGGCAAGCTATTAATGACGGCGCCAAATGGCAAGGAATACGTCGCCTCGGGATTCATGATCACGAACGATCTGATACTCACCGCAGCGCACTGCGTGCATACCGGGCCCGGTGGGGGCGGATACTTCAAAAACATCCGTTTCCGGCCCGGACACCCTTGGGCGGCAGTGGAAGTCTCTGCCAGGACCGTAGCGGTATTCGAGAAATGGACGGTCAATGGCAAACACGCCTACGACTACGCGTTCTTCAAAACTGACTATCCGATTCTGCTGGGCGGTACGCTCGGTATAACAATCACTGAAAGGGGCGTACCTTCTGGTCCGCGAAATGCGGAGGGGTACCCTGCTGAGCCGCCGTTCGACGGTGTGTCGGTGACAGAAGCTGTCAGCGAGACCTTCTGGGGGGGAAACCCGACAAAAGAAGGCTGGTATTCGATGAGGGATAACGACATGACTGGCGGCTCAAGTGGCGGGCCGTGGATCAACCCCGAGACTGTCGGCCAAGTGGAGGGCTTGAACAGCTTCAAGTTTGAAGATAGGCCTAATCAGATGAATTCACCATTTTTTGGCCCAGAATTAAGGGACTTGTACAACTCGATAGTAAATAGTTGATTCTCTCTCGACCAGTGTCGGCGATGTCGGCTCCTGGTCGATTCTGTTGAAGAAGTCGCTCTCGACCGTTTTGGGATGTTTGTAGGGAGTATTTGCCTCCCCCCCCCCTTACCCAAGATGAGATAGTCGCGTATATGTGATTCTAGTGAACACAGGAACGGGAGGGGTTGAGCGACTTGGAACGAGTAAATAAAACTGCCCCTATTTTTCCAAGTCATCAAACACATAATGTTCAACTTGGATTAGGCTGAGTATTGTATAAGTGCGTCGTTGGGGTAAATAAGCGACAAAATATGGAAAATTGCTGAGCTGACTGTTTCTACGTAATCATTTGCCTGTTGTTGGTCTATATGTAGCTCATCTGGTCGATGCACTAGGCGGTTCCTGATTTCTTGCCCCGTTTGTAGTTTTTTTGTGTATGGGGAGCTCTCCCCGAGATAAATTTTGCAAAGTGATCCATATAACTTTGAAAGTGGAGGGGAGGGAACCTCTAGCAGGAAGGAGGCTAATTCCGGTCGGTGGCGACTTAGTACTTCCTTAATGGCCAGCTCAGCAGCTATAGTTGCATCGATCCACTTGTGGTGTGGCGCTGATTCATGTTTTGCTCTGTGCAAGTGTCGCATTGCTAGCAGGGGGGCTGCATTCGATTCAAAGGAGCTCTGAATATGGTCGCGCCATACGCTGTTTATGGATCTATAAGAAAATGATTCGAAAGTAGTCTGGATTTTATCTCCGCGAATCGTATCTAGGGTTTTAAGGTTGTCGAAGTTGGTGCCCCATTTTTTGTGTTTGATGCTTCCTAGCGCCTCTGGGATACCAAAGTGATTTAGATGATATTTTATAACTGATAAAAGTTTTTTTATGGTTTTTCTCATTTCATTGAATGGTATGTCTAGGGCGTCTAGGGCTTTAACGCTTAACCTAATGCTTGACTGAGACGTACTTGTTAATTCGTCGAATATAGATGCTTCAATCATAAAATTAGCTACCCTTGCTTCGGCTGATTGCTCATCGAATGATAGTGTTATTTCAATAAGATTGCCCGTGCTCATGGGGTAGGTGAATTCAAAAATTCCGGAGTATTTGAAATTTTCAATAATATTAAGATTGTATTTGGAGCTTAGTGCGATAGGGGTGTCGATATTTAGCATTGTTGTTGCTCCTGCATGTGAAAGGCTCTAAATAAGCATGTTGGTCTTGTTTTTGTCTGTGTGGAAGTTAGTAAAATCTTTCTGAATTGTTCGGGGGAAAGGGGGCGGATTTATTTTTTGTACGTGACAGCATGGGGGAATAAATCTGTTCCCATTTTCCCTGTAAGTGTCCCGTCCTGAATAAGGTTTACACCTGTTTCAGGACTAGACAGGTCAACTGAGTTCACTCATCAGCAGAGGCGGTTGCCGAAGCTGAAGCACACGGGAAAATATAGCCTGCCGCGCCGATTGCTTGCTTCACCATCATCTCGCGAGGCACCTGCAGTTGCCACCGTAAGGCTGCAAGAAGCGGAACGTATTCCGCCCGAACCTTCTGCCAGATCGCTTCCTCGATCGACTCAACCCCCGGAAGTGGAGCGCTCATCTTTCGGATGAACTGCTCTGGTTTCGTTGAAATCGAGAGCACTGCCTCTCCCACGCCGTGCTGTTGCAACGCCATAGGGTTGGCCACTAGCTCATCAAAGCCCTTGTCAGGGCTCCAGAAATTTGGCGTGGTTTGGGGGATGAGTGGCAATATCCGATCTCGTATGAAGTGAAAGGCGTCATCCATTCCTAGGGCGGCAGTCCATATGAGAAGTACTGGAATAAGGGTCGACGTCGCCAGGAATTCTTCGCTCATTTCCTCGTAACCGTGGCGAATGAGCAGTGCCTCTTCAAAAGGAGCCGAGAGAGGCCAGAACTTGGGTTTATTAGCCACATGACCAAGGCGCAACACCATATGGCGAACCCATATCTTGGCATCGGCCTTTCGATTTGCTAGGGCAAGCAGCAGTAGGCCGACATGAATATCAGTCGCGTGGTAGTCGTAAGACGGGGACTGCGAGCAGCTGTGGCTACTGAGCAAGGCTATAAGACGGTTTGTGTAAAGTCCCGCCATCTGTGCGGCAAGCTCATTCTTGCTCTCGACTGCTTGAGCTGCCCAGATATACCCCTGCAGCCCGATTCTCCCGATTTCTTGGAACACCGCGTCTGTGACAAGCAAGTTGTCCGGTAATGCATGAGCGAAAGCATTTTGCGTCACGTAGTACGGCTGGATCCGTTGGTGATACGCCTCTGCAATGGTAGTGAGCTGAATCAACAGGTCTGCGAACTCCTGGATGACGGTGCGATCGCCCTTTGAAACTTCGTCATGCAGGTTTGCCCAAACCGACAGCACTGCAAACTCTGCCAATCGGTAAGGTGCAAGAAGGTTGTTCTCGTTGTGCGCCCAAACCTGCAGCACGCTCAGAGCAGTTCGTACACCTCGTAACCCTGTCAAAAGTCGCTTCATTCTTGCAGCTTTGGATCTGGCAGGCTCTTTGGCTCCCTTTACCATTGAATCGAACAAAGTGTGACCGACCGAGATGCAAAGTTCAGGTGAGTTGACATTCGCAAGCATCCGCCGGAGGAGAGCACGATTGCTCGCCGGGAGCACATACTCATCTAATAGATAATGCTCGGTCCATGCAGCCAACGTGGAACCGTTAACGGTCATAGCCTCAACACCCTTTTGCCGTGACCAGTCTTCTAGGAATCCCGCGATAGTCTGGATCAGGCTGGCGTTGAAGTCGCCATTGGTGATGATCAGCAGTTTTTTTGGCAGATTGAAATGCTGGGGGGCGACATGGCTACGTAGATAGGTGTCGCCAACATCGTCAATTGACTGCCGAATGGCCTGAGGACCGGAGTTCCAGTCGGACCTGTTGATGTCTCCGCATTTGACTAGCCACAGGAAGAGTTTTTTCTTTCCATCTTCGTCCTGGCCAACTGATGAAATGTCCACGCCGTACTGCCGAGTGCCCTTTTGAGCTCTATAGACCACTTCGTGGCCCATAGCCGACATCAGGAGCGGAAGGAATACATCCAGCTCTCCCTCCTCGCGCATTAGGCCGAGGAAGTCTTCGAGTAGGAGTCGCAGGCTGGGAGTCATCGTGCACCTCTAAGTGTCGTCGCTCTTCGAAGCATGCCACCCACAGGGTCCGCCAATTCAGAGGAGGGTAGTTCGATTGAATGGCTTGACTCAGTCATCTCTGCCATCAGAGGTGCGCCAAAGTTGTTGTGGGAAGCGAACCGTCTTCCTTGGGCGACATGCGCACTGGTAACGAGGGAGGCGAATATAGATTGCTCTGCAACGCCTCGCATGATGTCGCGATTCATCCGTTGCTTCATCGAGCGCAGCGCAAGTAATTGGGTATCTGTTGGACACAGTTCGTTGAGCGGAGGTAGACGAGCCAGTACTCGACGCCAGCGCAGCGCGTTGGCGTAGACACTCCGATAGGCATGGGCGAAAGGCTCCTTGCGTGATGCAGGTCTTGTTCGTTTCTCCAGAAACTCGACCGTGGCACCTGGGTACTCGTCGAACGCCTCGTTGAGCATTTGTACTGCGATATCAAACCCCGCAGGTTGGAGAGCGGGAGTCTCAGCAAGAACTGCAATAAATGAGCACAGCACCTGTCCATGGTGGGTCAGTGCAAGCAGTCGACGCGCGGCGACTAGTTGTCGCTCAGGCATGGTCAGATTGAAAGTTGCAACATCCAAACCGACTAGAGCCTGTTCACGAGAGCAGAGTGATATGAGGCTAGCGACTGCTGAGAACGTAACGTCAGGGCTCAGAAGCCATACTGTAAGAATTTGGTGAAAGTCATTCGGTGCGTCACAAACGCCCACAAAGATACTCGGAAAAATTTCGACAGCGTTGGCATCAGAATTGCCAAGCTCCGTGACACACGGAAGCACATACTGGCGCAGTGCTGGGCGATATAGGAGTTGTGCTACACCATTATCCACCTGTGCGCGCGTTTGCTCGTGGGTAAGTGCTGCGTGCAGGAGTTTCCTTACTAGATTATCGAGCGGGAGGCCAGAAGCTCCAACCCTTGGCGTTGACACCTGGTGCATCCAGTTCGCAACAGCAAGAGTTGCCTCTATCTCGCCTCTTTCTATGCTCTGCTCGAGAATATCCATTGCAGATGGCGACAGGTCCGCAAGATTGGTCAAAGATGTCCAAGCGGTTGACCCGAGCGTCGGGGTTGCGTTCCAAAGCAGCTTGGCCAGATTGGCCTCTTTAGGCACTAGCAGCGCATGAACCGCTGAATTGTGCATAGGCAAGAATTGTATGAGGGCTGCCAATGGGGGGCTATCCCCCGGATCACCTGTTGCCAGGCTCAAGGCGAAATTAGCAGCGGTCTCAGGGGCTTCAGTGGAGAACGCCCCAGCCCAGACTCGAAGTGCACCATATCCTGGTAACTCGGTAGTACGGAGTTGCTCCCCCACTTGTCGGCCGAGTTGGGGGAAGGCGGCGATGTGCGGACGCAACTGTTCGGAGACAGAGTACCAATAAGACGGTTGCAGGCGCTCAGCGAACTGTAGCAAACGAAGAGTATCGGGCGCGTTTAGCTCTGGAATCTGGCCCACTGCTGGCAATAGTCGATTAACCGCAGCCCCCAATCTGTCAGTAGGCCAGGCCAACAATTGAGCAAGCAGGTCTATGTCTCGCCCGTGAGCTCCGCCCAAGACGACCCAAAGGGCTTGCGTTTCGGCTTGGTTGCGGATTGACCCGACCAACTCCTCGTACTGCTGCCACTGGCTTTCGCGGAGCGACTTTATGATGGATCTGGTGAGTGCATCAGCCATTCAATCCCTCCAATTGCCACATAGGCCAACCATCTGGGATTGCCAATTAGCTGCAATCGGCAGGAAATAGCCATAGTGCACGGCTAGGACTCCATTCAAGAAAATGAAAGCATAGCAGGGACAGTGTCCGCGACAGGCAGCTGCAGGCAATTGCTTAGAGATTGCTATAAAGCAAAGAAGTCGCAGCGGATTAGCCAGTCCGGCTGGGACGTTGGAGGACTGCTAGACCCAATCCATCATTGGGCGCGATTCACCGCCGAAGATGGGTAACAGAGCAGTGAAGTCGCGAGTCACTCCAGAGCCAACTCTGCGTTTCGATCCCCACCAATGGGGCACTACGGAAATTTAATCTTTTTCGATTTTCAGAAAAGGATTATCTGGTGGTATCGATTCAAAAAGTAACTTCGGTTCCTCGATCAGATAACCCTTCAATATGGTTTTCTTCCTAGGACCTCGTACTTGGCATGCCCAGATATTCAGACCGTCGTCCCGTTTCCTATGGACCTTCAGTTTCTCAAATTGCTTCTGCACATATCGCCATTCTTCACCTGTGTGCTCGGCGCCCCGTGAGATACCAGGAAACTCTTGAACGTAGCGTTGGAAGAGACTAGGCGTGACCAGAAATACACTGCCACCCACCGTGTGGATTTTGGCCTTGCTGTCATTGATGACCAGCTTGTGGCTCAGGATGCCTTCCTTGACCCAATTCAAGAATGCCTGGCCAAGGTTGTCCGAAGGGGGGCTTGATATTTCGAGGGCGCTTTCTGACGGTGCATCAGTGGCCTCGGGGTCTGCCAATTCGAACATGTCCAGTAACGTTCCGAGGTAGTCGGCATCTTCCGTGGCCAAGAGATTTGGCTGCGATGGGCTTTGAGTTGGTTTTTTATTCACCACCGTGGGCGGTGTTGATACCGGAGCGTCAGTCGGGTGGTCATCGACTGCAACGCTCACCGTTCCGCTGAAAGCCTCAGGCCGGTCTTCGCTCCCCCAAATCAACGCCGGTTGAAGGCGCAGAAAAGTGAAGCTCTGCTGCCAGTTCCCTTGCGCAACGAGCGCCGTCCAGATGGCTTTACCTTCCGGGGTAGACTCGACCAGTCCATGCGATTGGAGTTCGTCGAACACCGCAATGTTGGATGAGGGAATGCCCTCAATCGCTTGTGACAGCAGATAGGCTCGCAGCTTGTCGGTGACCGTCTTGCTGACCAGCCACAGTGCGTCTTGAGTCAGCCAACCCGCGGCGCCAGGCTGGTTGAGTTTCAGCTCGTGTTGAACCAGTTGACGCAGTCCGCTGATCAAGTGATGTTGCAGCGAATGAATCGGCGCTTGCAGCGCCTTGCTCGGGTTGCCGCCGATGTTCTGCGCGGTGGAGACGCGATCGGCCTGAATGACCAACTCGCCGAGCACGCCGGCACGTTCGTACTGACCCGCCAGGACATACAGCAGGCTAGCCCAGAGTTGAGGGAATCCACTGAGCCAGTCCAAGATAGGTTGGTCGAGAATCTGGGTGTAGAGCAAGCCGGCGGCGGCGCCATGCAAATGGTAGTCGCGACCTTTGAGGTAGCGAAAGCGGTAGGGTTGATCCAGTGGACCGTGCCAAGGATGCCAAAGACGGCCATCCTGGCGTTCGATCAGCAGGTCCACGGCGATCTTGCCGACGTCATGCAGCAGGGCACCGTAGGCAATACCGGCCGACCAGGCGTCGGTTTGAGCAGCTTGGTCTTCGGGCGCGGCACCGGTGGGTAGCAGATACGACTGGCGCAGTTTCAGACTGCAAGTGACCAGTTCCAGTCCATGGTCGAGCATGCCGCCGAGATACGCATGGTGGTGCGTCTCGCTGGCCGGGAGTTGCTGGACCTGTTCGGCGTAGCGATGGATCGGATTTAGATAGAGTTGGATGAACTGCGCGTGGGAGAGGGCGGTGTACTGCCAGATGCGATCGAGTAACTGGCGGCGGTGCTCCGCTGCTAGCAAGCTGTGGGCTGACTCGATAGGCAGGTAACCTTCGGCGACGCTCACGGTCGGTGGCGAAGGAGGCTTTTGCCTTTTGTGGCGAAACAAACTGAGCATCGTGACCTCCGGGATGTGGCTGGGTCAGTGGTCTTTTAGCCTTTTCGGATAGGGCTCTTACCCTTGAGTCCCCATTCCCTTCCAACCCTTACCCGTCCTTTTGGCTCGTGTCCCTTTGTGCGGCAATCGGAATATGGATACTGCTAGACATCGTTTTGTTGGGGGGGGGTAGTAGGGTAAAGAAAAGAGTCGGTACACTGCGCTGCATATTTTTTGGGTCTTGCCATGAACCTCACCGACGCCACGCTCGTGCTGCTGCTCGCGGCACGTATCCATGGGACCGACGAAGCCGTCAGGGCCTCGGCGAAGAGCGTGGTCAAGAAGTTGCCGCGCAGTAAACGCGATCTGATCTACAAGGTGATCGACAGCCGGAGTCCGCTCGAGCTGGTGGATTTTCTGGCGCAGAACCTGGATGCGGAATGACATGCTGCGGGTGTATGCCCATCTCTGATTCTTTGCGTCAGAGCCCGCAGCATGGGGATTTTTCTGGGCACAGAAAAAGGGCTCAACTCGCGTCGGGCCCTGTGAAGCGTTAGCAGCGGTGAGGTAACGATTAAGCTCCATCGTTCATGCATAGTGAGTCGTCCAAGACCGCTTGCTTCAGTTGTTGCTCCAGGTTGAGTACATACTCCGAGGCGCTTCGGGCGTGACCACTGGCGCGGAAGATCGCGCGCTTGTCAGCCTTGAGCAGGCTGAGCCAGGAATCGATGTAGCCCTCGTGCCGCAGCTCTCCCTGTATACCGGCGTAGGCGCACAAAAAAGCAGCGCCCATTTCGGCGATCAACTCCTCAAACGCGTAGCCTGGCGAGCCGAACGGACAGGATGACGTCACGCCTTCGCGCTGCAACCGAGCGTGATGCCCGGTCCAGTGCGTCAGTTCGTGCAGTGCGGTGGCGTAGTACCCACCTTCATCGTGAAATTGCGCTTTTGTCGGCAGTTGGATGAGATCCCTGATCGGGTGGTAAAAGGCTTCGTCGGCAGATCGATGAACGATGTTTGCACCCGAACTTAACAGCAGATTTTCCGCAGCACTGTTGGCCAGGAAGGAGTCGCTCGATTCTGTTTCGGGCAGGGTTTCATTCAGCGCTTCCAGCCCCTCCGTTTGCTCTATGTTGAACAGAAAATGCGTCTTGAGAATGCCGAAGTGAGCGACCTTGGGCTGATCGTTTTCATCGAGTACGGGTTGGCCTGACTCGGTCTGTTCCTCGCGCTCCATCGGCTTGTAGAGCACCGCCAGAGTGCTGTGCTCACCCTTACGGATGTGCCCACCGGCCTTTTTGGCTTGGTTGAAGGTCAGCCAACGATCTTGAGTGAAGCCCTGCAACCTGGCCTCGGCCCAGAGCAGCGGCAAGTTGATCCCCGAATAGGGACGCTGCGTGATGGCGTTAATGGGGTAGGGGTGATGATGACCGACGTTAGCTGAGCCACTTGAGAACCAGGGTTTGATCCAGGGGGCTACGCCTTGGTCCAAAGCGGTCACGATCTTGTCAGTCACGTCTTGGTAGATATCGCGCATGGCATTTTCCTCGAGAGAAAACGGAGGAACGCCGTGCCCGTCGGGGAGGGTTCCCCGATTGGGTGATGGGTGGATTGATGCAGGTCTTGCATGCTGTCCGAATGTGGATTTGAGAGCCGAGTGCGGTTATGTGCGTTTAGCGTTGGCCTCTCTTGCAAGCGCTATCAGCAAGGCGCCAGGCTGACCCGGCTCGAGGAGCAGGCTAAGGCTCAGTTGCAGCAGCGGGTGATGGCGTGGATGGCCCGTTGACGCGATGTGGGCTACCTCGAACAGCACATAGGGCTCGTGTGGAGAGGACAGGTGAGCCTCGAAGGCTGCGCGCAATACGTGGCTCAGCCGATCGACCTGCAGCCTCTCAGGATGACCTGAGTGCTCGGGCAATACTGCGCGTTGCCACGCGTCAGGCGTGAACACGATAGGCAACCGAAGGGTGTTCAGTGTTTCCGGTGTAAGTGAGTCGGACATGGTATGTCTCCGTTGAAAACGCGAAGAAACCTGTCCCGTGCGGGGAAAGATTTCCGCGCAGTGGGTTGAAGAAAATCAAAAGGGCTTACCTCACGAGCAGAGCTCGAAAGGCGCTCAGGAGAGCAGTAGGCGTTCATCACCGTAGAAACGGTCACCGTGCGAGCTACCGAACGCTAATCGCACTTGGGGAGAACCATCACCGAGGTGACATAGTCTTGAAGGTCCTGACTATCTGGGCAGGGTGCTGTCGGTAACAGCGATCCGTACCTAGTATTTAGCCGGGCAATTTATATGGGTCAATCACTGTAGAGAAGCTGTTTCACGGGGCTTGTCTTCTGTCTTCCAGTGAAGATTTTTCCGCTGAGCAAACTGATAAACGGTCAGGCACGGACAGTTTTCAGTAGTAGGCTGTTACTCCTGTTTCAACCATGAAAACGCTCAGAAGAGGGCGAGACCATGCCGACTCAGCAACCTGTTCGGAATTCACGTGCCCACCGCTGGGCATACGCCTGTGGCATGTCGGTAAAGCGTGGTTACCGTAGGTTGAAAACGTTTGAGTCCCGCGTGGCTGAGCGCGCGGTGACGGCAGGTATGCCCGCAGGTAAATTACTTGTTCGCGGGAGTTTTCTAGTTATCAAGTTGGCAGTTGCTGCCGGGCTCCTTCTAGTGAGCTTATGGTTCACCGTATCGGTGATGATCCTTATTGTCTTGTGTTGGGCCATAGCCAATGGAACGCCTATCAAACCTAAGGATGCTCTCCGGTACAAAGCATATGACGACCCATATGGTGAGTATGAGTATGGCCGCGCACCCGGTCAGCCTGATTTAAAAGACCTGTAGTAGAGTTCTTCACCCCTTCCTCAAGGCCTTTCCAGCAGACATCAGAGCTCCAGCACCCCTTGCACCAGCGTCCTGCGCTTGAGCTGCTCCTTTGCTAAGCATGCCGTCGGCAATTGAGCCAACGCTATATCCTGCCCAGCTCATCGCAGCCAAAAATAACATTGGAAGCACGACGAACATTGCTCCCGTCACGTACTCGATCACCTGTGCCGTGACCGTTCCATCCATGAAGCCGGATGTGGGCAGCGATAACAACACCTGATTGGAAGCCGAAACTTGGTTGTACAAAGTGTCGAGCATGCTGGAGTCGACCCAGCGGGCCAGTTCCCACCAGAAACTCAGCATGTGCAGCGTGAACAGCGCGAACGTCACCGTCATGACGGTCTTCAGCTGATAGGTACTGACCAGCAGGATCAACGGCAGGCTGATGATGACGCCCATGATCAGGAAAGCCTGCACCATCGGCAGGGCGGCGCGTAGTGCATTCATTGCCGGGAAGTTGCTGAAGGACCCGAGGGCCAGCCCGGTGTTGGTGGCCAGGTTATTGAGCCCCTGATTGATCGAGCCGCCGCGGGCGCTGGAGCCATAGTCCTGGTACACCTGTCCGGGCGACATGGACATCGATTGCTGGCGTGGACTGACCAGTTCGCGCAGGGTGGCATCCTCGATCTCGTTGCTCGAACGGCCAGTCAACCAACCTTTCAGCTGAGTCAGCAGCGAAGGATCAACCTGCTCGATCAAGCGCTCGCGCAACCCGACACCCCTATCGCTCCACCACTGCTTGCAGGTGGGATAGCCCGCGCCATTCTCCAGTCGCGGTAAGGAAACATCGCGGCTTTCGTCATATGGCCAGCTGACTCGCGGTGTGCGTGAACGATCCGTATCGTAGTAGCCGGGCGTGTCGAGAAAATAGCTTGAGCCGATCCAGGAGGCGTCATGACTTTGTGCCTTGTCCAACTGCGGACGGTTGGTGAACAACCGAGAACGGGAATAGCCATAGCAGTCGCGGGTGAAGTCGGCGACTTCCTGCAGCAGTACCTGGCTGTCGATGCGCGAACTGTCGATCTCCATGCGCATCTGCCGGATATCCGGTGCGCAGGGGATGGAGGCGGTGGCCGCCGCGGTCACGCCTTTGCTCAAGGCATGCACCAGAAACCACCAGATCGGCACGTTGGCAGAGCGTTCGCCAATGGTATTGAAAGTGGCACCCCAAGCCGTTTCCGCTGGCTTGGCCACACTGACGCCGCAGCGCTGGCTCACCACATCATCGAACGCCATTGAGGCGAGGCTCAGCGGAAAGACCGGCGCGCAGCCAAACAACACGACGACGTAGGCCAGCCACAGCCGGTTTTCGATTCGCGGCACCGAGAGCAGTCCCTTGTTACCTTCATCCGCGCCTTGCTGACGGGCTGACAACCACTCTTGCAAGATGATCGCGCCGAAGGGCGCGGCGAACAGCCCGGTGTCGGACAAGACACTCCAGATGCCATTGTTGATGATCCAGGCCAGGAGGGAGAGGTAAAACTCCAGGTAGCTGTTGGTGCTCATGAGCATGGTAGTGGCCTCACAGTCGGGTGAACTCGACGACGGTCAATAGCACGAGCGCTAATGTCCCGATGCGCTTCACGCGCAGTCGATCCTGTGGTCGATGTCGGTAGCGCCGAAGCAGATCCCACCAGAGCGCAAAGAGGGCGCCATAGAGCAGGGCACGCCACCACCGCAGATAGGGTCGTACGGATTCGAACGCCTGCTGCCAGACCTTGAAACTACCCAGCGCAGCACGGCCGATCCAGGCGACCAGTGCGGCGGTCAGGATCATCACCACGGCAATCCCCAGACTTGAAAGCAAAGTGAATAGCGGTGAGCGTTTCACGGCTCACTTGCGCCTGGCGTCGGCGTCATTGAGTCGGTTTGGTTCTGGATCACCTTGCTCGACGGTACGCGAAGCATCGGCACCACCGGCATGCCGATCGAGCACCAGGCTGGCGGTATTGGTGGCCAGCATCTGCCGGACCTGTAGCTCGGTTTGTAGCAGGCGGATTTCGCGCTCCAAGGCGTCGATATTTTTCGTCAAGGCGGTTTGGGCCGGCTGGGCGGAAGCAATGTTCGGTTCGTGGCTGCCCGCCAGCAGCGTGCGCAGTAGCAGGAGCGCTTTGTCGAGCACGCTGGACAGGGCCGTCTCACTGGCCAGACGCCGCGCCAACAGATCTTGGTCGGGATCGTCGCGTAGGGCTTCGACCACGCCACGGGTCACCGGCAGCATTGAACTGGAGGCTTTAGCCAGGTTGTCAGAAGTAGGCGGTAGAGAACCGGACAGCAGCCCTTGCAGAGCCTTGAGGCGTTCGCTGTAGGCCTCCTGGATCAGCGGCGTCAGCCCGCTGCCGGCGGTAGCGCGCAAGGTTTCGCAGCTGTCGCAGGTCGCAACTTCGCTCTCGCCCAACACCCGAACGGCCCATTCGGATTCTTCCTGGGGCGAAGCCCAGGTCTGGCAAATAGTCCCACCCAGGCAATCACTGCTACTGATCGAGGCACTGTCATCCACCGACCGATTATGCAGCAGGTTGTAGCCTGCTCGCACTACGTCGGAGGTCACCCGGATGGGTGTCTGCCCGCTGCCTCCAGCCTTCTGGCCGCCGACCCAGGACACCCCATTGTTGCCGTTATGGGTCTCGGTATTTTTTACCGCGGCCACCGCATCACCGCCGGTTTGCTCCAGATTGCCTTGCATCTCCTGGTTCTTGGCCAACGCGCCCCAGCCGGCTTGACCAACCTTGTCCGCCATCTTCTCAGCCATGGCCTGGCAGGTCAGCTTGGAGCGGTCGAAGTCGATACGCCCCTGCATCACCCCGTTACTCAGCAGCTCATAGAGGCCGGGGTTGGCGCGTTGGATGATCAATGCTGGCAGCGACATCACCGCCTGGGTCGCGTTCTGCACGACGCTGCCCATGATCTGCTGGAAACCTTCGGTGGCGCCGTTCAGCTGGTTTTGTAGGGTATTGGTGAGGCTCATGTTTCCGCACATCATGTTTGCTCGCCAGGACCCGCCGACGCCGAGACCGCTGGGGCGGTAGAGCGAGCTCGGTGAGCCCACTGCCGAGCCGCCACCGATGGTGTACATCACCCGGTCGTCGAGCACGTCGCCTTGAGTGCCCAGGCGGTAATCGTCCTCGGCGGCGTGGGCATGCGTGGCCATGGCGAGCAGTCCGTATAGCAACAGACTCATCACGCCCAACCATGATCGCGCGCAAAGCCGACTCATGATGCGCCGCCTTCGAAGTCGATGCTGAACAGGAAGGTCTGCCCCTCGCGCTTGCAGCAGCTATAGGGACGCCATAACGACCAGGCGTAGCCGCCATCCGCGCTCTGTACCGGATCGCTGGGGAAGACCGCGCAAGTCGGTTGAACCTGGGGGTAGAGCAATTGCCATTTGTGGGTCGAAGCATCGTTTTCAACGATGGGACCAGGCGGCCAGTAGCCGTCACGTGGGTTGGGGGTGAGCGGTACATACACATGTGGTTGCCCGTTACGGGTAATCACATCGCCGGCCCGTTGCGCCATGACTGCGGCGGCTTTGAAGTCGTCAGGCTGTACTAGAAAGCCCTGACGGGGATAGACGTTGCCCCACATGTTTCCCGAGGCCTGACTACCGACTTCACGGATCCCCGGCATGAGCGACTCGGGGTAAAGACTTTCCGGTATGCCATGGCGCCAGGCCAGTGAGTCCAGGGTGCTCAGGTAGTAGGGCATGAACGCAGTCGCGCCGCCGGCGCAGGCGTAGCCGGATTGCGAAGCCAGTTGCGTTGCGGCCCAGCCACCGGGGTGGCCAATGCCATCGACGTTCTTGAAGCGGGGCAGGTTGTCGCGGTGGGTGTTCGGCGTGATCAGGTTGCCGCCACCTTCCGCACCGCTGATGGGAGAGGAGAGTGTGGCCATCTCGGTCCAGGGGGTATTGCCGGTGGTGGCGTAGCTCGAGACCACCAGCTCAGGAATGAAATGGCGAACCTTAGTCGAGGTTTTGACTGTGCAGCCGAAGGGCGTGCAGAGGAGCCAGAAACAAATGCCGACGACCCTGTATGCAAGGCAATTTGGCGACAACACAGAGAACGTGATGCTGCCGGTATCCAGCGCCATGCTTGGCCCGCACGCCAGCAGGATGCTCAGAACCAAAGGCCGTAGATTATGGGGCTCAATTGACAGGCAGGAAACAGACATGATCCAGGCTCTAGATGAATGACCTGGGCAGGTTCAATGATGTAAGAGGGGGCTGTCAGTAATAAAGCCGAACGTGGGGTTGTCGGTTTGCAAGGGTTTGCAGGACGATGAAATGGCTACTCGATGTCCAGCACACGGCGAAGGGCGTCAGGTTCGATGAGTAGCTGATCTGCGGTGATCTCGAAAATATTGGCGAGTTTGCACAGGACCAATAGCGACGGGTTGCCTACCCCTCGTTCGATTTGACTGACATAGGTACGATCCACCTCGGCCATGAGCGCCAGCTGCTCTTGGGTAAGGTTCTTCACGCGCCGTATCAAGCGGATGTTCTCCGCCAGTTGCAGGCGAAGCTGTTCGTAGTCTTGAGTCATGCGCGCAAATTGCGCCTTGAGGGACTCTCAATCCACGGGATATAGTCTACATTGGTATTGATCTAGGCCATTTGATGCTCATGCCTGTTATCGAGCGTTCATTTGGTGTCGTTAAGATTTTCGAGGCTGGACTCTGCGTCTAACAATAAATCAGAAATCTAGGGTGTGTATGGACGAAAACTACATTTCCATTCCTGCGGCAGATGGTTGCTCAAGTCTTCTGACACCTTGGGGCCGCGAATTTGCCCCGATGATCGAGCGTGGCGTGCAATGCGCTCAGGCTTGGCTTGATACAACCGGTGAGATCCCCCTGTGGTGGGAGCTGGCGCAAACACGCAAGACCCTTCCTGTTGGTGATTGCCAAGATGCTTTTGAAGCTGGATTCCTGTTGAGGATTCAGCAGCGGCTTCGAGGAGCATCACAGTAACCTCTCGCTCGCTTTAGAGCGCGAGACCTGAATATTTCCCTGTGATGGTTCTATTCCTCGCGCTCTATCGATCCGTTCAGCTACCCGGTAAGCCGCTTCCAACTCTGAGCAGCCGTAGTCCTGCATCAGTGTCCAGCGCTCGGCCTTTTCTTCGGGTTCCGTCATGGCCAGGGCGAGATAGAGGCTGGGCGGTACGGCTCGAAACAGCGTTTCGAGCTTTTTCGACAGCACGACCCCCTCGGTGTATTTGCCCGGTTCTTTGCTGGCGGAGAGCAGCAAGGCTTTCTGGGCCGGTGAAAGCTGCTTGAAGCGAGCGATTTCTTCAATTTCCGCCGGCGGCATATTCAAACAAATCCACCATTCGATCATGTTGAGCATGGTCTGTGCAGCAGTGGGAAAGTCGGCAAGGTTTTGCGTTGCCAGCCAGAACCAAGCGCCGAGCTTGCGCCACATCTTCGTCCCCTTGACCACGAATGGCGCCAGTAGCGGGTTTTTGGTGATGATATGGCCCTCGTCGGTGACCATGATGATCGGCCGCCCCAAATACTGGTCGCGTTCGGCGAGGTTGTTCACGGTGTTCATCAGGCTGATGTAGCTGATGGACATCTGTGCCTCGTAGCCTTCGCGAGCGTAAGTGGCCAAGTCGACAATGGTCACATCGCTCTCGGGCCAAGGCGTGCCCTCGCGATCAAACAGTTCGCCCTCGAAACCCTGGCAAAACAGGTCGATGGACTCGCCCATTTCCTGGGCGCGCTCACGACGCTTCTCCGGTAAGTGCATGTCGGCGGCGACGCGCAGTAAAGCGTCGCGCACGTCGCGGGTCAGTACCTGACGGCCCGAAGCGACACACATCTGCGCCGCATCCAGAATGCACTCGCGGATCAAGCTGCGATCGGCTCGACTCAGGCGAGCTTCTTCCTTGGCTTCGCCGCCGGTGATCATCAATCGGGCGGTGATTTCCAGTTCACCGAGAATATCGCGTTGGTCTTCGCGACTGGCTACCGCCTCATCGTCCAGTTCATCGATCGACAGGCTCGCCACTTGATCCGGTTGCTCGACCAGGCGCCAGGCATCGGCGAAGGGCGCAAGGCTGACCGAGGCACCAGGTTTTAACTGGACCTTGTTGACCGACAGGCCCTGTGTCGCGAAGTAGTCGCCCTGCAAGCCAAACGAATTGCCGGCTTCGACGATAAATAAGCGAGGGCGGTACACGGCCATGACCTGCATCAGCAGGGTGACCAGGGTCGCCGACTTACCGGCGCCAGTGGGGCCGAACAACAGCAGATGGCCGTTCATGGCCCGGTCCAAGCGTGACAACGGATCAAAGCTCAACGGCGAGCCACCACGATTGAAAAGGGTGATGCCCGGGTGGCCGGTGCCTGTGCTGCGGCCCCAGGCTGGGACCAGATTCGCCAGATGCTGGGCGAACATCAGTCGCGTGTACCAGTTGCGTGTGTCGCGGGCCGGGTTGTAAACCATCGGTAACCAACGCAGGTAACTGTTGCAGGCGGCGACTTCATCGCCTTCACGTACAGGTTGCAGGCCCGCACCCAGCAGTGCGTTGGCAAGGCTGACCGAGCGCTGGTGCAGTTGCTGCTCATCGTGACCGCGTACGTAGAACGCCAGAGTGCCGCGGTACAGCTTGTGCTGGCGGCCGATGATCGCGCGAGCCTCTTCGACATCCTGACGGGTCTGGGTGGAGGCCAGGTTTTCACCGATGGCTTTACGAGCCAATCGGTTTAACTGGTCTTCAAGCACATCCTGTGGTTTGACCACCATGGTCAGACTCATCACTGTACCTTCGGGTAACTGGTCGAACAGGGCATTCACCGCGTCACCCTTGCGGGTTTCTCCGGTGAGTTGACCAATCAAGGGCGCTCGGCGCAGCTTGTCCACTACCATGACCCGGTGGGGCTGATCGTCAAAAAAACAGAGTCCGCGCTGCACATCCGAACGCGGCTCGTTAAAGAACAGCCGCTCGGCAAAGTCATGATCGAAGGGCAGTTCCAGCGACTCACCGTCGGCAGACTCCGGATAGGCCACGCGGCGGTAGAACTCCTCGGGCGCTTCATCGGTGAGCGTGGGCGCCGGATTGAACCAGGGCAATAACCAGGCATACAGACCTCGGCCATCGACTCGCGTCGATTGCACCCCGCAGGTCTGCAATGAAGCCGCGATACGTTCGCAAGCCTGATGCAGGGATTGCACCGGGGTGAGTCCTGTCTCCTCAGCATCAGACTCAAGCCAGCGATAGACCACCAGGCGCACCCGTCGGTTATTGCCACGCCAGGGTAGGCGCGTCACCACCTTATCCTCAAACAAACCACCGGGCTTGGCGATGGCCTTTAGATGACGGCGGCTGAGCTCCAAATACGCCTCGGTGAAGACCGTGCCTCGTGCGCTGCCCTGAATGTAATCGGTGAGCCGGGTCAGGTAGGGGGTGAAGTCGTTGTCGTCTTGGCAGAAAAACTGCACCACCCAAGGCGCTTGATCCAGCTCGTCAAAGCTGTCCTGCAGGGCATCCTCAAGAGCATCGCGGGCCGCCATCAACCAATCGGGTTCGCGCCCTTCGGTGCCGATGGGCAGTAACTCGAACGCTGCACCCACCGAGCGATTGTCATCCAGTAGAAAACACTGCTCGGTGTCGAGGTATTCGACCCAAGGCAGATGATCGGTGAAGCTGGGGTTGTGCGCATACAGTGCAGCTTCATCGGCCAAGGTGGCGCGAGGGCGCAATGGGTTGCGCCAGGCTTTCCACGCGGAAGTGCGGTTGCCCGAATCACCGGTACGCACTACAGGTCTTCCTGACGTTCACCCGGCAATGCGTATTGCACACGTTGGTAGAACGGAAAGACGGTTGAGTAACCCGGGACCGGTGCTTGCTCGGTACCGCTCAGGTGTGGATACACGTACAGCACTAGATCGGGATTGGGCAGGCGAGGGAACAGGCTGTGGATCTCATTCGCCGCTGTGCGAGTGTACGGTTCCTGGAGAGCCACGGAGAAATCTGCTTGAGCCAACGGGCGGCGTAACTGCTGCCGAGCATCCAGCAGTTGTTGCTGAGTACCTTGCGAACCGGCGCCGTTCCAGATGTCCAGCATGGTTTGCTCGCCATGGGGTAGAAGCGTTTCCTTGTCGGTGGAACACCCCGCCAGGACCCAGCAGAGCAGGCTAATCCAGGTCAGGCAGAGAGGCATGGTCTTTTTCATGGCGAACGCTCCGGCCCTTGGGCTCGTAGTCGATGGTGATCTCATGGTCGAGGTGCAGTGCGACTTGTGCTGCAGGCGGTACGTAAACGGCCGCAAAGGCCTCGCCATAGAGTTTGTTGACCCACTCGCGGATGTCGCTGACTCCACCGCTGAGGATTGAATTCAGTGCGCTATTGCCACTGCTATTGGTGACCCCCAGCGTACTGCTGCCCGAACTGATCACGCTGCTGTTGTTCTGCTCATCCCCAAGCAAGGCGGCGACACCGGCGCCGGCCGCGGTGATCAGGCTCTGGCTGCCGAGGTACTGCTGGGCGTTCGAGCGGCGCTCGCCGGCAATGCAAGGAATGCCATACGGATCGGACAGGTAGCCGAGTCCACCGCGGATCTTGTCGGTGTTCGAGCTCTGGGTGCTGGAGGCAGTGCGGCTGGCTACGGTCTTCGGCTGAGGCACCGTGCGGATGGTGCCATCAGTAAATACAAAGGTGATCGACTCAACCTGTCCGCGTACGCAAGACAGGGTCCAGTCACCGGAGGCTGTGCCGCTCATCACGGCCCCCGCAACGTCCGGCAGGTCGATGCCGTTGGCAGTCAGGTTCTCCGGACCGACCAGCACCTTGAAGGGATAGGGATCATTCACTGTGCCGTCTACTGGGACTCGGCCGATCAAAGCGGTCATGGCGACCGACCCCATCAATGTCGCGTTTTCGGGAATGGTGTAGACCGGCTTCGCGCCTTCGGTACGATCAATGGACCGCGTCAGGTCACGTTCACCCTGGGTGACGGCGCGCAGCTGTTTCTGGCTGCGATCAATAGCGTTATCGTTCAAGCTCTCCAGTGAGTTGAAGGTGGTAGGTAGGCTCAGCGCGGAGGAGGTCTTGGTTTTGCCTCGGGCGTCGGTGGACAGAGCATCCGAGGGTTCAATCCACTGCAGCGCATCATTGGCAGAATGCTGCCCGTCGAACTGAGCCCCGTCGCCCGGCTCAAGCCCCAATCCGATCGGCATATCCTTGCCTTTGCCGGTCAGCCCCGACAACTGTTCCTGCAATTGCGTCAGCAGACCACGAGCCTGACGACTGTCTTGTTCTGCTTTGAGCCGGGCCTCGTTGGCTTGTCGGCGGCCCTCGTCGACCTGCTGGGTTACGCTGCCAAGCGCCGTCTGGATACGTGAATCGACGCTGTTTTCCCGCTCGCGCAGGCGGTTGTTTTCCGTCAGCAGTGAATCGTTGTGTTTCTTCAGACCGAGCATGTCGCTGCGCATGGCCTTCACCTGGCCGACCAGGGTGGCGACCGTATCGCGTGGAGTGTCGCCCGCAATGCCGAGCGACTTGGCTTGCTCGGCGGATAACTGAAGGTTGCCCTGATCAACTGGGTTTTCTGGAGTAGGCGTGTTGCTACCCGCGACCCAGGTTTTCAGGATGATCACCACCACGGCCAGCAGCGCCGCCGGTACCAGCCATTTGAGCAAGGCGTTAGCTTTCATCGTCAGCACCTCGCGCAACGGGCGGGAGCAGCACGGCGTGTTCGAGGCTGGCACCGCGAGTGACGAGGTAGGCGATCGAGGTGTCTTCAGCACTGCCGACAGGCCCGAGGAAAGCATGCTGGAAGGTCGCGGCGAACAGCTTGGCCTGAAGCCGACGCGGATCGAGTTGCACCGTCTCTGAACCACGATTGCGCAACTTCACCGCCGTCACCCAGTAGTCACCGAGTCGCCAGGCGGCGATGGGCGTGCTGGACACGTTTTCGGTGGGCAGCAGGGTCGGCAGTTCGGTGCGCAGCTTGAGCGGGACGCGGCGTACACCGGGCAGGGATTCCACGGTGCGCAGCGGCGCGTACAGGCTTTGCGCGGCGTAGCGCGTCAAAGCGACCGGGATCGGTGTACGTTCTGGAACAGACACGGTGCTGGGCTCAGACTCGGCAGACTGCGCCTGAGCGTTCTTAAGGATACGCACGGGCTCCAGCGGTTGATCACCAGGCGTGGCCGCGATATCCAGGAGGATGATCTCGCCCGTTGCGACCGTTTGCAGTTGCAGGCGGGTCGGGGCGATGGCTTCCGACGCTCGCAGGTACAGCGTGCCGCCGGTTGATTGCACACGCAGCTTGCCCGTCAGGGTTGAGGGCACGCCGACTCGAACAGCCTCATCGATAAAGACGACTCGTTCCTGATTGATCACCAGCGGGACCGCGAGGGGTAGGCGTTCCCAGTGCATCAGCTCGACGGACTGCGCCGCAACTCCCCATGACATCAATACGATGGTCAGTGCCAGGATAGAAATCCGCTTCATGGCTCACCTCCAGGTAGGGAGATTTTTTGCGGAGTGCCCTGATAACAATCCAGTGCCAGCCCCCACTTATTGCGTTCGGGATCAAGATCAAAACGCACTACGCGTAAGGGATAACGCACCACCACCCGTTTCACCGGTTCGGCGGCGTAATACTCATCGGCATTGAGGTCGAGCTTGACCAGCCAGCTGTCGCGGTCGAGTTGCTTGACTCTGAGTTCCGGATCTTCGCTGTAGCCTCGGCCCAGAATTTCGTAGACCCCACGCACCCGCTGACGCAGTTCGCCAGCGGCCTTGCGGTACTCGTAGTCGCCGTCGAGGAAGGCCTTGCAGGCGGGTGTCAGGTAGGGCTGCAAGCCATAGATGGCGCGGCGATAATCCTGCTCACCATCCGAGGGCCAACGGTTTAGTTGGCCAAAGATGTACAGGGCAAAGGCATAGACATTCTCTGAGGGGATATCCCACCACTTACGCGTGCTGCCCGAGCGCAGATCCGGGGGAACATGCACGGTCAAATCGGTCGGTGCCGAGCGCCAGCCGTACCAGAGTCCGGCACAGACCAGGGCGAGGATCATTACCGCCAGACGCAGGCTGAAGATATGGGCCTGTTGGGCATCCACCTTGTTCCGAAAACGACTCATGGCTGCCACCGGGACAGGGCAGGGCGCAGTCGACGTGACCGGCGAACCGTCCAGACGCCGGAGTGGAGAATCAAACTTCCGCGACCCAGGCGCCAACGGCTGGCGAGTATCCATTCGAGCTTGCGGTACAACCAGGTCTCGGGGCGAGCCCGTTTGGCCCGACGCAGTAGCGTGCCACCGGCAAATAGCACCATCGCCATGCCTGCAATCATGCTGGTCGGCGCCGCGGCAATGGAGGTGGTGGCGATCGCCAGAGGAACACCCAGCATCAGACCAATAACCGCGCCGGTGCCGAGTGCCACCCACATCTCATCATTGGTCAAACCGCGTAGTACGGCAGGATCGCGATTGAGTCGCTCTGGGAGAAAAACCAAGGTGCCGTCGGCAAGACGTTCGATAGAGTCGTTCATGTCGACCTCACAGAATCGCGGCAGCCTTGGTCAGGAACCAGATGATGATTACCACCAGCAGAGCTCCGATTCCGACTACAGCACCCAAGTCCTTCCAGGTCTTGCGCTGGTTCTGCACGTCGGCATAAACGGTCAGGGAATGCCAGGCCACACCGAGAAAAGCGAGCAGGGCGATCAGCAGACCGAGCAGGATACCGCCGTCGTAGGCGTAGTTTTTGATCGTTTCGATCAACCCGGAACCTTCACCACGTGAAGGGGCTTCCATGGTGGGGAGCTCGGCAAAAGCCAGGCTTGGACCGAGCACCAGGAGCAGACCGATCAAGCGTTGGCTCGTGTGATCACGCAGGTTGTTTTTCAGGGGGATAAGGTACTTGAGCATGATGGTGATCTCCGGGGTTAGGGCAGGGTGAAGAACATCAGAACCAGCAAGGTGAGCAGTACGCGCGCGGCGCTGCCGCCAAACGCGCCGAAGCGCACACTGCCGGTGGCCCAACCCCGGTAAGCCGTCCACATCATCCAGGCACACCACAACAAAGCCAGGACGAGAACCAGGGACAGCCACAGTGTCGAACTGCTCTGTGCCGAGAAGCCGGAAGCGTGTTGGAAGGCGGCGGTCTGGGCGTCAGTCATGCTCATGGCGAGGACTCTGCGGATGGGGGGGCGAGACGGTATTCTCCGACCAACTCAGTGGAGTCGCGGGGTTGAGCGCGAGAGGGGGATAAATAGCCCTGTATACCTTGACGAATGCGTTGGATGTCTTGAGTTAGGCGGGGATAGTCGAAGCGATAACGCTCGTTTGATTCAGCCGAGCTAGCTGTCTGGGCTTTTGTCGCAAGATGTTCGATAGTGTCGAGTTGCTGCAAAATCAGACTCAACTGATCCTGTTCATGAGCAGATGCGGCATAGCTGCCACTATTGAACGTGATCAGTACGATCAGACAGCAGACTCGGCATAATATAGTTGGCATGTGGATAGCCCATTTGGTGATGGGGCTAGCATCCAACTGACAAATAGGGCTCAGCAGTAAAAAATACGAAACACACTGCGTCATGTTATTTCGGTACAGGCGCTGAGCATGTAGCGAGCTCGGTCATACTGTCTAAGCTATGATCGCGGAGAAATCACGTATTGGAACGCTAATGCGATCTCGATCTATAAGCGTCTACCAAGGTTGATTGCAAATGATTGGTCAGGTGAGTGAAATACCCAGCTGTTAGCAGATCTGGAAGTGGCTCCAGCTAACGGTGTGTTTAGTAGTGGCCGATCCTCAGGGTAAGCCTCCAGTTGGCTTAGCCGTTTACTCACGGCAGGCAACGACAACCCCAGATGGCGTGCTACTTCCGTAAGACCGGCACGCGTAGCCACCTGCTGAAAGAAACTCAGGCCAGTCATTGGATGGATGCTCCGGGAAATAAGACAGGCAATAAATTCGACTGTACCGGCGTGCCTGCGCGTAGCCTTGTTTGCCCAGGTTGCGCTTAAATTGCCGGTTCGACGTGGCCGCCTTGGATGCGCCGTCTTAAGGCTACCGGGCAGTTCATCTGAGCCTTCGGTTGTAAATCCTGTGTGGATCAGTTGTGTATCGGTACTGACAGATCTTTGCCTGGGGCAGGCGTTACTATTTTGCGCGATGATAACTTTTCCTACCCGCCTGCGATTGCGAGTCTAAAAACTAATAAACTAGTTGCCCAGACAGGATCGGACGAAATGACTGTCAGTCGTTGTCTACGCTGGCGCGAAACTTATCCGTCAGCGCCATCAGCGGTGCAGCGTATTGCGCCACTACCGTCTCGATCGACTGCGGGGTGGATAAGCTGATATTCAAAATATGGTCCTGGTAATTGCGAATGCCGAGTGGCGTTGAAATAGCCACCACTTCGGGCTTCGGGATTGGTCCGGGCGCGGGGTATTTGATTGCAGACATCGTCAGCGGCGCAACGCCGATTGTCGACCCGCGGCCTTATCACCCAGACCGATTCCGCAAGTCGGCGTGGGGCAAAGTGGCGGACTTCTGAGTCAGTTCGGCTTGGTGTGATTGAATTTCTCCTCGATCAGTTTTCAGTGATATAAATCTCACTACTGAGTCTGTCGAGGCCCATGCCCGGTCCAGCGCTTGAATGCTCTGCGAAAGTTGTGGGCGTCACTGAACCCCACTTCATACGCCACTTCGTCAATGGTCAACCGTGGGTTGCCGAGCAGGGCGATTGCACGGCTCATGCGGATTTGGTCCAAGACATTCTGGTAGGACCTCCCTTGGTCTGCCAAGCGCCTGCGCAAGGTTCGATCACTCATGCACAGTTGCGTAGCGACGGCTGACAGGGACGGCGTCTGACGCAGATCTCGACGTACGATACGCTCTATGGATTCGATGAACTCATCCTCTATTGACTGCTTGGGAACGTTCATCTGAAGAAAATCCAAAACCTGCCGGTGGCTCAATGGGTCGTAGGTCGCGATGCGTTTTTCTGCCCAATGGGCGTCACAGGCGAACAGGTTTTCCGACTGGTCATAACGGATAGGGCATTTGAATACTTGGTCGTAATGCGCTGAGTAGGACGGTTTTGAATAACTGAGTTCGATAAAGCAGGGGGCGAAGGTATCGCCTACCAATGTTCGTACCAAGTTAAGAAAAATACCGAAACTTTCTTCCACCAGAAACGGTTGGATATCCGGCTCGTGAAAGAGGCTGCTGGCACGAATCGTCAGGTATTTTCCGCTATCGACTCGCTCCAGTTGCAACAGCACGCCAGCATGACGCTGCATTTTGATGCCCAGGTCGATCGCCTCGCCCAGGGTCGGACTGGTGAGCATTGCATACCCCACCAGCCCGATCGAACCGATGGTTTCTTGAGTGCCTATATCAAGCCCCAACCCACGGTTGCGTCCCTGGGTGCACGCCAGTGCCCGGCGGATCATGGACGCAGCCTGACGGAAGGACACCAGGCAGTCAGGGTTTGAAAGGTCCGCTATCTCGAACCCCAGGCCCATGCATAAACGTACCGGGTCAATACCGAAGTCCTTGCTCATGCCGGCAAGGCAACGCAGAAGGTAAGCATGAAAATTGGCTGTGGTGTAACGAGCGGAACCGTCCATCCAGTGCCCCTTTTTTGTTTGATTCTAAAGCCCAGATCCAGGTCGCGTGCAAGTATTTATCAACGGCACGAAGACTCCAAATCGAAACGGCGGGTTTTCGGCCCTTTAACCTTCAGTTAGCCAAGGATGGCCGCTAATGCCCCCATTCTGGCCCCGCCTACCCTGAACAGGGGCGGGTTCCTGATTTACTTTAGAGTTGACTGCGTGCGTGGTCGTTTCCCATAACAAAAAGCCTGCGAGACAGGCGTATTCGAGAGAACAGCCATGCGGCCCAAGCCCCCGCTTTATCTGCGTATCGCTTATATCAGCTTGCTGGCGGCCTCGATGGGCCTACTCATGGCCTGCGGCGATCAATCCAAATCAGTACAACCCACTACCAATGCCGCCAACGCGATGCCGACGGATAAGTCACTCGCGCCCATCTATGACACCAGTTGCAAAATCTGCCATGCCAATCCGTCGTCGGGGGCGCCGCAGACAGAGGACTCCAAGGCTTGGGCACCCAGGATCGCGCAGGGCACTGACACCCTGCTGGACCACATCATCAATGGCTATAACAGCATGCCGCCCATGGGGCTCTGTGTGCAGTGCTCGGAAGAGCAATTCCTGGCACTGACAGCTTTTATGTCCAGCCAGGAAATCAAATAAAAATCACCGGGGTAACTTCATGGCTACGGACCTTTCACGACGTCAACTTTTGCAGCGTGCGGCCATAGCCGGCGCGTTTACGGCGTTAACAAGTAACAGCGCATTGGCCCAATTGGTTCAAGCACCGCGGCTTATCCCTTGGCGCAACTGGTCTGGCGGGCAAAGCTGCCTGCCGTTGGCGCGGCTGGCCCCGAAGGATCTCGATGAGCTGATTCAAGTCATACGTCAGGCACCCGGCAAGATCCGTCCCGTGGGCTCGGCGCATTCGTTCAGTGCGCTGGTGCCGACTGACGATACTATTTTGTCGCTGAGCTATTTCAACGGTTTGCTCGATCATGACAGCAACACCTTGCAGGCCGAGTTTGGTGCCGGTACGCCGATGTCGCGCATGGGGCCGGCGCTCAAGGAGGTGGGTCAGGCGTTGAAAAACATGGCCGACATTGATTACCAGACCTTGGCTGGCGCCATCTCAACCTCGACCCATGGCACCGGGGCACGCTTCACCTCTTATTCGGGGTTTGTCAGTGGCCTGCAACTGGTGACTGCCCAAGGTGAGGTACTTGACTGCGACGCTACACATAACAGCGAGATTTACACTGCCGCGCGGGTCTCCCTGGGCGCCTTGGGCATCACCACTAAAGTCCGTATGCAAAACCGCGCGCCTTATCGGCTGCGTGAGCGTCAATGGGTCGCCAAGACCGAAGAACTACTGGAGGACGTGGAGAAAAACGTCCGGGAAAACGATCATTGGGAAATGCTGGTTCTGACCCATTCCGACTACGCGCTTTCGATTGCCCTGAACGAAACCAATGACCTTGAAACACCGGCTCTCAGTCCGGAAGAGGCGAGCGGTAACGAGTTCGCCACGATTGTAGAGAAGCTCGACAAGTATGGCAGCGATTTCCCCTCTGCCAGGCGCACGTTGCTCAACAGCTTGCGCTTTGTCGCCGACTTCGAAGGCCGGGTCGGCGATTCGTTCAAGATCTACCCCAACGTGCGTACGATACGTTTCAACGAAATGGAGTATTCGATTCCGGCGCAGGCCGGGCCCGCCTGCTTGCGTGAGATTCTCAAGCTGATCGACGATCGGAACCTCAGTACCTGGTTTCCCATCGAATACCGCTATGTGAAGGCCGATGATATTCCCTTGAGTATGTTCGAAGGCCGCGACAGCTGTTCGATTTCGGTGCATCAGCACTACCAGATGGACCATCATAATTTCTTTGCTGCGGTGGAGCCCATCTTTTGGAAATACGGCGGGCGTCCGCACTGGGGCAAGCTGCATAGCCTGAATGCGCGCAACCTTCAGGCGCTGTATCCACGCTGGCAGGAGTTTACCCGGGTACGTGATCAACTGGACCCGGGCGGCAAGTTTCTCAATGCGCACTTGTCGTCGATTCTGGGAGTGGCCCGATGAACCGCAGAGGTTTTATGCTGGGTGCCGCCGGAGCGGGCGCATTGATGGTGGGGGCGGGAGCATGGCTGCGTCCCGGCGACCGGGGCAGTCCTTACACAGCGTATTTCAGTGCGTTGAACCGTGAGCTCAAGGCCCATGGGCCGATGCGGCCATTGATGCTGATTGATCTCGACCTGCTCGACCACAATATCGACGTGGTGATGCGATCAGTCAGGCGTACCGGCAAACACTTGCGGCTGGTGGAGAAGTCTCTGCCGTCACCTGGACTGCTGGCCTATATCGCAAAACGTGCGAATACCCAACGCCTGATGTCGTTTCATCAGCCGTTTGTGAATCACGATGCGCTGACATTTCCCGAATCGGACATCCTGATCGGTAAACCCTTGCCGGCACGCTCCGCCGAAGTGTTTTATCAAACCCACCGGGGATCCTTCGATCCCTCCAGGCAGTTGCA